>PAQB01000046.1 GCA_002709185.1 Flavobacteriaceae bacterium | reverse complement strand
TCAGGAACTGCAGATTTGGGAACCAGCCAACATACTGTTACAATAACAGATGACGAATTACCAAATTTGGTCATTAATGAGTTTCAAGCTGATCCACATGCTTCAAATGGAGATGCCAATGGAGACGGAACATCAAGTACAACAGATGACGAGTTTATTGAAATTTACAATGCATCAGGTGGGGTATTAGATATTTCAAACTATACCATAAACGACAACAGTGGTTTAAGGCATACTTTTGCCGCAGGAACGGTAATTCCTGCTGGTGCTGTTATAGTTGTTTTTGGTGGTGGAACTCCAACTAATATTCCTTGTTTAACCCAAGTTGCCACAGTTGGCTATTTAGGTTTAAATAATGGCGGTGATACAATTTTTATAAAAGATGATTCATCTACAACAATTACTTCGTATACTTACGGAGCAGAAGGTAGCGATAATCAATCAGTAGCTAGAGGAACAGATCTTTCGGGAAGTTTTGTTAAACACTCAACGATTGCCGGGAATTCTGCTCTTTTTTCTCCAGGAAGAAGAAATGCTGATAATATTCCTTTTTCAAAATCTTGGACCGGATCTTCCGATAGTGATTGGACAAATTCATCAAATTGGGATACCAATAGCACCCCTTCATCAGCTTCAGACAACGTCTGGATTTCTTCAGGACTAAGCAACTATCCATCAGCATCAGGAGCCGTTACTGTTAATTCAGTAACTATAAATTCAGGGGGCTCTCTAATTGCACAATCTACATTTTCTGGAAGTGTTACCTATACCAGAGATCTTGCAACTACCAACTGGTATTTGGTTTCTTCTCCTGTTGTTGGAGAAACTTATGATGATGCCTATGTAACTGCCAACAGTATAGCTTCAGGAACCGGAAACAACAGAGCTATTGCTCTCCACATTCCCAGTGATGATACTTGGGATTACATGCAGGCAGGTGAAAGTGCAACCTATTCTGCCGGAACAGGTTATGCTACTAAAAGAAGTTCAGCTGGAGCCATCTCTTTTACGGGAACAATAAATACAGATGATGCTGGTATTGATGTTGCTCTCTCTAACGCTGGAAATCGTTTTAATCTCTTAGGAAATCCTTACACTTCTCACATCTCTAGTGCTACTTTTTTAACTAATGAAGGTGCGATTTCAGAGACATCTACACTCTGGGTTTGGGATCAATCAACAAGTGCTTATGAAGTAAAAACAATAGCCGATGCTATGATTATAGCACCTGCTCAAGGCTTTTTTGTTAAAGCAAATGCCGCTGGAGGCACCTTCAACTTTGATGAATCTAACCAAGCTAGCAGTGGAGGTACTTTTCAAAGACCAGGAACTAGACCAGAAATACATCTAACAATACATGATCAAACAGATACAAGAATAGCAAAAATCTACTACATAGAAAATATGACTACTGGTTTTGATGTAGGCTATGATGGGGAATTATTTAATGGGGTTTCTAATCCACTGGCGATCTTCACGCATTTAGTTTCTGATGGTGAAGGAAAGAATTATCAGGTACAATCTTTACCACCCAATAACTATGAAAACATGGTCATTCCTGTGGGGGTTAATGCCGTCTCTGGCACAGATATTACTATCAGTGCTTTGGGAAGTAACCTACCAGCAGGGATTAGTCTCTTTTTAGAAGACAAGACAGATGATAGCTTTACATTGTTAGATGAAGAATCAAACTATAGCACCACACTTGAGAGTGATGCCCAAGGAATTGGTCGTTATTATTTGCATACTACATCACAGAGTTTACATGCCGCTAGTGTAGCGTCAAACAATAATATCAGCGTGTACAAATCGTCTGAGAAAAACTTGCGAATTGTTGGTGTACAAAGCGGGATGGCCAATATTTACTTATACAATATAATAGGAAAACAGGTACTAGAGGCTTCCTTTATGGGATCAGCGGTCAATGATATTGAATTACCAGAATTATCTCAAGGTGTTTATATTGCTAAACTAGAAACCACAAATAAAATTATTACAAAAAAAATTATCCTAAACTAATATTTAATTCATGAGAAAGGAAAAAGACAACATCACCAGACAACAAGCACTAAAAAAATTAGGGCGTTATGCGGGGCTTACGGCCTTAGGTACTTTCATGATATTAAGTCCCAAAAAAGCACAAGCACAATCTCCACAACAACCCGGTTTTGGATTTTAATAATAAATTATAAAAAACTCCTCTTTCAACGGTCTGGTTTTTTTATTGTCTAAGCATAGTAAATAGTTTTTGCACAAAAACAACAAACTGTTAAATAAAAAATGTAAATTCATAAACTGTTTATACATTTATTAAAATGGTTTCTGAGAAACAATCTTACTGGAAAAAAAACCTCTTTTATTTATCAATCTTGCTTCTATTGTGGTTTGCAGTTTCCTTTGGCGCTGGAATCCTATTCGTTGACAACTTAAATTCCATAAAACTTGGAGGCTTCAAGCTTGGGTTTTGGTTTGCACAGCAAGGAGCAATATACACCTTTGTAATTTTAATTTTTGTTTATATTTATTTGATGAATAAGCTAGACAATCAATTTGTTAAAAAGCAAAACTAATGGCGCTTCAATATTGGATTTGGATAGCTGTAGGACTCAGCTTCACACTTTATATTGGCATTGCCCTTTGGTCTAGAGCGTCATCAACAAGCGAATTTTATGTTGCAGGTGGAGGTGTACACCCCATAGCAAATGGTATGGCAACTGCAGCAGATTGGATGTCTGCAGCTTCGTTTATTTCCATGGCTGGTATCATTTCATTTACAGGTTACGATGGCTCTGTTTACCTCATGGGTTGGACGGGAGGTTATGTATTACTGGCACTACTACTGGCGCCTTACCTGCGCAAATTTGGGAAATTTACAGTCCCCGATTTTATTGGTGACCGATACTATTCAAACACGGCTAGAGGGGTTGCCGTTTTTTGTGCTTTGATTGTTTCATTCACCTATATAGCTGGTCAAATGCGCGGCGTTGGTGTTGTTTTTTCTAGGTATTTAGAAGTCGATATTACATCTGGTGTTTTAATTGGAATGGGCATTGTCTTGTTCTACGCTGTTTTGGGAGGCATGAAAGGCATAACCTACACTCAGGTAGCGCAATACTGTGTGCTTATTTTTGCATTTATGGTACCAGCGATTTATATCTCTATAATTGCTACAGGAAATGCCATTCCACAAATCGGATTTGGAGATTCTGGCAGTGACGGTGTGTTTTTGTTGGACAAACTCGACGGATTGCATAAAGAATTGGGTTTTCACGAATATACTACCGGAAGTAAATCAACTGTTGATGTATTTTTCATAACCATGGCACTCATGGTAGGAACTGCTGGATTACCCCATGTGATTGTTCGATTTTTCACTGTAAAAAAAGTAAGCGATGCCAGAAAATCTGCAGGTTGGGCTTTGCTATTCATTGCTGTACTGTACACCACAGCCCCAGCAATTGCTGTTTTTTCTAGAACGAACCTCATTGAAACCGTGAGTAATCAACCCTATGTCGATATGCCTGAGTGGTTTAGTAAATGGGAAGATACGGGCTTGTTAAAATTTGAAGATAAAAATAGAGATGGACTGATTCAGTATGTCGCAGATACAGAGGTAAATGAACTGAATGTAGATGCGGATATCATGGTATTGGCTAACCCAGAAATTGCAGATTTACCCAATTGGGTCATTGCCCTTCTTGCAGCTGGAGCATTGGCTGCGGCATTATCTACGGCAGCAGGCCTTTTATTGGTAATTTCATCTGCTGTTTCTCACGACTTGTTAAAGAAAATGATCTTACCTAGTATTTCTGAAAAAGGGGAACTTATTTCAGCGCGCATTGCCGCAACATTGGCAGTTTGTTTGGCTGGCTATTTCGGGATTAATCCTCCAGGATTTGTAGCGGCCACTGTGGCTTTGGCATTTGGTTTGGCCGCAGCGTCTTTTTTTCCAGCTATTTTAATGGGAATTTTCTATAAAAAAATGAACAAAGAGGGCGCCATTTCTGGAATGATTGTAGGCGTTACGCTCATGCTGTTTTATATGACAAAGTTCAAATTTGGTTGGTTTGGTGGTGGAACCCAATCAGATTGGTGGTTTGGAATCTCTCCTGAAGGATTTGGCACCTTTGCCATGCTTCTTAATTTTGGAGTCGCGATTGTTGTTTGTAACTTCACAAAACAAACGCCTGAAAATATTCAACAACTTGTTGAAAAAATACGATTGCCATAACAACACTTAGTGTATTGATAAAATTTTAATCCTCTTTATTTACCAATGCTTTCAAGGCATGATAAGCTGGTTTTTTTTTGAAATTTCTATCAAATAGTAAAGGATAATCTGTACGTCCCCGCATTGGAAGGTAATTGCGCCAAGAGTTGCCATCCCACACCCCCCAGAACGTCACACGCTCTATATTGGCACTGTATTTTAAAAACAATTTAAAAAGCGCTTTGTAGCGTCTGGCTTGCTGTTTCAAAACCCGCTCGGGAACGCCTTTGGAATAAGGGTTAAACTCTGCTGCTAAATCAAATCGATCTTCAACACTTGCCCCTTTGTGTTTCCATGCATTTGGCAATACGCTGATGTCCATCTCTGTGATGTGAAGTGGAATATTGGCTTTAGAAAACGCTTTAAGCCAGTACTCGACGTCCTCTAAAAGTGGATGTTGCATAAACATATGACCTTGAGAGCCAATACCATGAATTGGAACTCCTTGCGCTCTTAAGTTTTTAACCATATCAATGATGAAATCAGTCTTTTCTTTTTGGTACATATTAAAATCATTGTACAATAATTTACAGTCAGGATCGGCCCTATGGGCTGCTTCATAGGCTATTTTAATGTAATCATCTCCAATAATGTCATGCCAGGGTGTAGGTTTGAGTTTGGCATATTTCTGGCCATCATTAGTTCTAAAAACATCTACAGCTTCGTTGACGACATCCCAATAGGCAATCTTGCCTTTATAACGAGTTACAACCGTTTCGATATAGGCTTCCAAACGTTGAATCAAAACATCTCTAGAAACCACTGTTCCATAATCGCCTTTAAAAAACCAATCTGGGGCACTGTTTTTCCAAACCAATGTATGGCCAATAATGCTCAGTCCATTAGCTTGTGCATATGCAACAAAGGCATCAGACTCCTTAAAATCATATGCCCCATTTTCATCAATTAAATACATGGGTTTCATACAATTTTCAGCAGTGATGGCATTAAATTCTCGATTTGTAATTTCAAACTCCTTTTTTTGGTTTGGATTCTGATTATCATTCCCCAACACAGCGCCATGGTAAATTGTACCAATCATAAAATGATCTTTATAAACATCGGACAAGCCTTTCTTATTGTTGTCTTGACCATGGACAGAAATTAAAATAGACAGAAAAAATATTGGTATGAGTTTATGCATAATTGATTGAATAAATTTGTAGATATGTTTTAAAGGTTTTTAATCTAAATATTGACTGACTGCACTAGCGCGCGCGCTGGCGTGATTAATCAACTCAGAAACAGCGATTTGAAAATCTGCATGAGATTCTAAAAACGTATAACCTGGCTGCTCATTTACTACTGAAGCCTCAATTTGGGAGGCATAAGAGGAATATACCGATTGGATATAGCCAGTCTCAAAGGCATTATTTATGACATTACTTACATAATTATCATAAATGGATTGATACACTGGGTCATCATACAAATAGCGTATCAAGGGCCAATTATTCCCCACCCCGCTAAAGTCTAATGGTAATGAGCCACCCATTTTTCCAAATTGTAAACTTTCATTATTGTCCCATGGAATCCATGTCAATGCATTGTTGTTTTCTGGATCGCCATAGAGGTAGTAATTGTGAGTCATTCGTCCATAAGTATCCCAATTTTGAATAACGGTATTTACGGCTAAATAATTTAAAAATCCATCGACATCAAAAACAGCTTCGAGTCCACTACGCCAAACGGATGGATTTGAAGTCCTGTTGTTGTCGTGTAATGCTGAAAAAACAGCCTCAACATCACTCCAATCAGACTCCAGTTCATTTGACTGCTTTATAAAATATTCTGGGCTAAAAGACCCCTGGGTAAAACGGGCACCATTTCCATCGGGTTTATATAAATTTCCATTGTCATTATTAAATTGAGACGCTAATAAGGTATTGTCGGGTTCTTCTACCATGGTGTACAATCCAAAATAAATGGGACCAGAACCGTGGTCTACATAAACCTCATAAAATTGAGTTCTTGGGGAGGGCAAACCAGATTCTTTAAAAATATCAGATGCTATTTTTTCTCGTAATTGAGATTCGTCATCAAAATTATTTTTCAGGTTCAACTGTTTAAATCCATAAAATCTTTGATTTGAAATTTCTGGAAATTCATCCTCAAATTCATCAAAATCTAGCTTAAATGACATTTTCCAGACGCCATTCCGCCATGAAAAAGAAAGACTTGAGTTACCTTTAAATCGCACACCCACATGATACCACTGTAAACCATCATAATAAACCTCAGCGGTTGTGAAAATTGGGTTTTCTTCTGCAAATCCTCCAGGACCGCCGCCGCCAGGACCTCCCCCACTACCCTGACCAAACGCGCCGTACAAGGAGTTCATATCTTCAAGTATCAATGCCCAATTTTCAGGCTCAAAAACGATATCAATACGTCGTATGGCGTTTTCATCACTAAAAACCTCCGTGTAATTTGGTGGGGTATCGTTGCCGTGGGTATATGAGGACCAATCTGGAAAATCTGGATCATCATTGTTATTATCATCATCGCCGTTACCTGGGTTATTAACGGATGTTGAAGCCAGTCCAATTTCTTCATTGTTACATGACAATATGAAAAGACACAGTATAAAAAGTATTTTAAATCTCATTTATATTATTTTAGTTATACCTTTATTTGGGATTGGGGAAAAATCTTTTGGGCTCATTCCACGGGCGTGCATTGTCAATTTGTCGGCCTAAACCTTTAGGACGTGTTTTAGCGGCTACAATTCTTTGGTTCAAAATAATGGAAAGAGAGTCTTTAATGGCATTGTAAGAACTTAAATTAGCTAAATTTTTTAATTCCTCAAGATCGTTTTTATGATCGTACAATTCATACTCAGTACGTCCATTAAATTGCCATTGGTTGAGGCGATAACGAGTCGTTTGAATCCCATAGCCTTGGGCTTTAATTTGTCCTCTATTTACTTGTAGCTCAGTAAAAGCAGATGAGCGAATGGCGGTGTTTGGATTATCAAAAAATGGCGTTAAACTTTTACCACTGACAAATGATGGTGTTTTCATCCCAACCATATCCATAAGCGTTGGATAAAGATCCACAAGCTCAACTGGTGCATCAACATATTTTTTTGTTTTTTTAACGCCAGGTCCAGCAAATATCAAAGGAACTCGAGTAGCATCCTGAAAGAGGGTTTGTTTTTGCCAATGCCCATGCTCACCTAAATGATAGCCGTGATCGGATGTAAATACAATAATGGTGTTTTTGTCTAGTCCTGTTTCCTTAAGTTTATCTAAAACCCGTCCGATTTGTGCATCCATAAAACTGGTTGTAGCATAATAGGCATGTTTAATTGTCGCTGATAGAGCGGGGTCTAAGTCTATTTGTTCTTTTCTGGCTCTGAGTGAAACTGCGGCAGGCTTGGGAATCGTTTTAAGGTAGTCGTCTGATGTTTCTGGAACACTAAAATCATTGATATCGTAAAGATCAAAATACTTTTTAGGGGCTACAAATGGCACATGCGGACGGTACAATCCAAAGGCCAAAAAGAAATTTTCTTCACTTTTTGCAAAAGTATCTAAAAAATCGATGGTTGCGGAAGCTCCGATACCGTCTGTTTGTTCTTCATCTGCACCCTCAGATTCCAGCCAACTTAAAGTTGCCCCATCAAAATTTGGCTTTACTTTGTTAAGTTTATATTCTTCAACTTTATCACGTCCATAAGGATTGACCGTCTGATCCCAAGTAAAAGAATCATCATGGCCAGCGGTTCCAATGTCTCTAGGATTGTGGTAATGGTAAATTTTACCCACTCTTACGGAATGGTAATTTTCCATTCTAAATTTTTGCCCCAAGGTCACAACATCGGGAATGGTCTGACGTACATATAACCTCAAAACCTTGGATTTTGTTTGGTCGGGGTACATTCCAGTCATAAAAGAAACTCTAGAAGGACCACAAAGCGGATACTGAACATGGGCATTGTTAAATACAAGACCTTTTTGGGCTAATTTATCCAGATTAGGCGTAATGGCCAGCGGGTCGCCGTAAGCTCCCAATGCACAATTAAGATCATCTGCGACAATAAATAATACATTTAGTTTTGAACTGGATTTAGACGGTTTTGATCCTGTGACTGAAAGGGCCAGTATAACCAAACATCCAAACTTTATAAATCGCATTTTAATCAAGTTAAATAATTCATTTCAAGATAGAAAAACTAATTCAATATCTCAGACTTTATTTTTTTAAAAATTTACAATGTTGATGATCCACTACAATCATATACATTCCTGCCGGTAAATCGGATACATCAACAGACCCTTGTACCAGTTTTTTATGAATCAATAGCCCACTGATATTGTACATTTTAAAATCTCTAATCGGAAATGGGAAAATGACTTTTACACTTTTAGTCGCTGGATTTGGGAAGACTTTAAGTGTTTTATTTTCAAGACTAAATGTTGGGCCATTTGAAAGCACATTGTCTGGGTTGCAAGAAAGTGAAAATTGATTTAATGAAGTCTCATCCATCAAATTATTAGACCCCATATAAAAAACTTGCGGAATTGCGGGATTGGATGGGTAATTCTTATAAAATGCACCGATATCCGTAAGGTTATTATCGGAATCGAAATACTGGCCATTTCCAATATTAGCAGGAGCGACTGGGTTGGGTTCAAACCAAGCATAGCGTTCCACAAAATGTAAACTTTCAAGGTAGGGAATGGCCAGTTCCATAAACTGACGGTTCACTTCAACAGATCTGTACTTGTTGGCATTAAATTCAGTAATCCAAATTGGGAGACCATATAAGCTATAAACATCATTTAAATAATTTTTAAATCTGTTAAATATATTTTGAGGATTGGCATTGGGCGAACTTTGAGGGCTGCCGTTCCAATCATACCAATGCAATGCAATCACATCCATACGTATGTTGTTTTGTATTGCCAATTGATTGAAATTGTCTAGCCAATTGAATACGGCTCCTTGGCGACAGGCTGGAGACACCATGCGTAATCCTGTTTTCATTAAATTTTCGTAAATAGCCACTGCGGTGGCCTCATCGCACATATTATTGTATTGCCCAGACTGACCATTACAATCGTCTGGTTCATTAAATCCTAAAATATGGGTTGATTTATATTTGGATTGATAAAGAAGGATATCATTGGCATCATTGGCACCCCCATAACCCCAAGCCATGGGTGAATATTCTCGTTGAAAATCTGAGATTCCCTGGTTGTTCCATCTGTAGAACCATGTATTGTTCATGTCTAGTACATCACCAGCAGTACCTTTTTTAGACACCCAATTCCATGGTAAAACTCTTATAAATGAAACATTAGATTGTAGTGAAATAGGCAAAGAATGAATTTCAATATCGGATTCAGAAGCAATAAAAACTTGACTTTTCCCTGTCCCGTCGGGATTGACTGCCACTGTTAGCATATGGCCTTTTCGCAGTACAAAAGAGCCGATGCTGTTATTCATTTGATTGGGAATTGAAGCGCCACTGTAGACGTCATTAATACCAATTGTAGCTTCTGAGCCACTCAAATTTTCTCCTGAATATAATGTCAATGGAGAGGCATCTAAACCATTAGCTCGAACAATGGTTCCATGTTCATAATAGTTATCAAGACGAATGTTTGTAGGGTATTGAGCAACAACATCACTAACAGAAATTTGTGACAAAAAAGAATCATAGACTTGAGCTGGTGGAGTATTTTCTAAGCATAACCAACTGAGTCCAGCATTAATATCAAACTCAACACCGTTTAATAGTGGTGCAGAATCTGTCAAATGTACATAAGCATTATCTTCCAAAATAAGGCGACCTCCAGAAATATTCAAAGCCTTAAGACTTCCATTTGAAATGTGCAATATGTTGGAAGGGCCCATAACAATGGGTTCTAATGAAGGGGAATACGAAGGGATCCCGTTTAATGAAACTTCATCAAAGCGGATGGCACCACTGCTAAACTGAATTTTTACAGCGCGGTCATAGTCTACACGATTGACAGTTATTGTGTTTAGACCTATACTGAGCGACCTGGCGGGTTGGTTGTACCAATTTTCAGAGGACAGAGTTCTCACAATGCGATAGCTGGCACCTTCTGTGGGTAAATCCGTAATGTTAATTTGAAAATCGTGTTGCCTACCATTATTGCCATCATCAAATGCCGCAACCGCATAAATGTAAGGCCAGGCATCGCTAGGGCCAGTACTAAAAATATTAGGGGCTTCAGAAGCGATACTAGCGCCTTGAAAGTTTTCAGTCTTTGCTTTGACGTCACAACTTAAAAACATATCAAAATCAATGGATTGGTTTGGGTCAATACTGCCTGTCTGTGGCGCCTGACCAGATTGGATATCGATCCAATTGAGTTCATTAAAAAAGTTAGCATCTCCCCCACTGCCTGTCCATACATAGCCTTGCGCAAAAGACTTTAAAGACAAAAGTAGTAATGAGAAAATGATAATTCGCTTCACACTTTATCAAACAAGGTTTCTAAAACTTTTTCTTTTTGGATTCCAACCCTCCAAAATCAGTATCTGTGATGTGTCTCAGTTCTTCTAAAGACAATTGATTCCCATAGTCTTGCTTCAATTGATACAATTCTGCCTTTAGTTTTTTTATGCGCCCTTTGTAAGCCGCTGAATGGATTAAATTATTCAATTCCATTGGGTCTTTTTTAATATCATAAAATTCCCAAACATCCATATCATAATAAAAATGAATCAACTTATACCTTTGATTTCGAATTCCATAATGCGGTTGGACCCGGTGATAAAAAGGGTATTCATAATAGTGATAATACATTGATTTTTGCCAGTTCCTCGGAGTTTTCCCTTTTAAATTAGAAAAAAAACTTTTCCCTTGTACTGCTTCAGGAATTTCAATACCAGCCATATCTAATAGCGTGGGTGCAAAATCTATATTGGTTACAATATCCTCTAAAACAGTCCCGGGTTCAATGACCTTTGGATAACGTACGACAAAAGGCATGTGTAATGCCTCTTCATACATAAACCGTTTGTCAAAAAACCCGTGTTCTCCCAAGAAAAAACCTTGATCGGAACTGTAAATTACGATGGTATTTTCTTCAAGCCCATGGGCTTTTAAATAATCTAAAACCCTTCCGATATTGTCATCTACAGATTTGATAGTGGCTAAATAATCTTTAATATACCGTTGATATTTCCATTGACGAACTTGTTGAGCACTTAGGTCTTTCGAAGGAGAGACTGTTTGCCCAGGTTTAAATCCATAATGCAACCATTTGCGTCTTTTCTGTTTAGATAGTCCTTTAGGAGGGCTCATTTTCATGTCCTGTCTACTGAAATAGTCCATGGTCATTTCCGTGTTACCGGCAGTTAATTCTCTGCCTTTATAATCGTCATCAAACGTTTCTGGATAAGGCATTTGGATGGAGTCCCAAAGCGTTTCGTATTTGCGGTCTGGAGCCCATTCGCGGTGGGGTGCCTTGTATTGCAACATCAGACAAAATGGTTTGCTGGTATCCCTGTGTTTAAGCCAATCCAAAGCAAAATCAGTAGTCAAGTTTGTGGCATAACCATTTTCAGCCTTTTCTTGACCATTATCGTTGTAAACTGGATCCCAATAAAAGCCTTGCTGTCCTTTAGAAATGTGGTATTTATAGTAGTCAAAACCAACAGGCTCAGAAGCCAAATGCCATTTTCCAACCAAAGCTGTTTGAAATCCAGCAGATTTTAAAGCCTGAGGAAAAGTCCACTGTTCATTATTAAAAACACCGCCTTTATAATTTTTATAATATCCATTTACATGGCTGTATTTTCCCGTGAGAATGGAAGCTCTGCTGGGGCCACATATGGCATTGGTACAAAGCACATTTTTTAGTAAAGTGCCTTCCGAAGCAATGCGATCTATATTGGGGGTTGGTGCAATGTCTCTAAAAAGTCCACCATAAGCTGAAATGGCATTGGTGGCATGGTCATCTGAAAAAATAAAAACAATATTAGGTGATTTTTTATTTTTAGAGAGCATCTGGGCATTGCAAAATAAATTTATTACACAAAAAAATAATATGAAGGCTTTTGTCTTCAAAATAAATGGTTTAAAAAAACTGATAAACTCAAAAGTATGGTTTCGAACTTATCAGTTTTGTTAATGAATTTTATTTACTGTTTAATGAATTTTTTAGAAATCACATTACTTCCATCACTCACTTTAACCATATACACACCCGACGCTAAATGGGAAATATCAATTTGGTGGGTATTAAAAACTTCTTTTTCTAAACGACCCAAAACAGAGTACACTTTTACAGAGTCGATATTATTTACCCCTGAAATCGTGAGAAAATTTGTTGCGGGATTCGGATGAATCTTTACTAATGCATAATTAATCTCCTGTAAACCTAATGCAGAACCGTTTGAAGTTATGGAAGAAAATCCAATATCTCCGCTACTGAACCAAAATCTAACATTTCTTGTCCAACCTCCATTGGCAGCAACATTTTTAGTATTGAGCCCTAAAGAAAGATCTACATTACAACATGTAATATCACCATTTGGACCCGTCTTTAAAATTCTATACTGCGCACCACCAGCTGGTAAACAAGTAACATCCATCGTAAATGAGTGTACTTCGCCCATATTACCATCATCAATTGAAGCAAGTGTTAAAGAATAAGGCCATTGACCTTCTTGAGAAACAAATAAATTTGATGTACCAATGATATTATCGTCAGGTCCACATTCTTCAACAGGGTATAGAACTACTCCATTATGTGAGAATGAATCAAATTCAATCAAGCCTTCCCCTGAAAACTGAAATTTAACTGCACGATTAAAATTAGCTGCGGCAACCGTAATTGTATTTTCTCCCATTGCTAAATCTCCTTGTTGACTAAAATCTGCTGCACCCGATGAGGTTGTTTTATATATTCTATAAGTTGAACCATCAGGCAAACTTGTAATATTAATTACAACTGTTTGAGCTGGTCCACTGACTGCAACACCGTCAGCTGTTGTAGCGGCTGTAAATACATGTGTCCAAGTTGGATTGGTTGTTGTAGCGAAAAGAGATGATTCTCCAATCGTAGTCTGAGCATATAATACGCTTGTAATTGTTGTTAAAATTAATAGAGTAATTTTCTTGACCATAATTATTAATTTTTTGATTGTTTTTTATATTCCGACCATTTTTGCATTCTTTCTTTTCCAATAATGGCATTCATTTTTCCGTATAATTTATTGTATACTTTTTTTAACTTCGCCTTTTTTATTTGAGGTTCCGCTTTGTGATTTTGACGAATTTCAGCGGCTTGTGTAAACCGATCCAATTGTACTGTATAGACTTCTTGTTTTTCTACTTTGTCGAGATTAAGAACCTTTGCCATTTCAGCTAAAAACGCTTTTGCCTTTTGCTCAGGATTATTCTGAGAGAGGCCTTTAAAAGAAAAACAAATAAGGACTGTAATTAAAAATATTTTTTTTATCATGTTGTAAATTTTAATGTTAATTAGTTGTTTGTAAGTTAAGAAATTATTGCGATTTATTTTGTTAATGAAATGAGTTAATTTTTTCAACTGTACCAGATTTCCATGTAAGGCCAGTTTTCCATTTAGGAGCCTTGACATTTTGTAAATAAGTATCTAGTGCGGTTTCCAAAAACTCACACTTTTTAGGTTGTGTCATTGCGAGATTGTTTTTCTCTTCGATATCATTTTCTAAATTGAAAAGAAGAAGCTCATTATTGTCATAAAATTTAATCAATTTTAAATGGTCCATTATAATCGAAGAATGAGCGCGTTTTAATGCAATGCCATTTTCGTAGGGTACGTGAAAAACAAGTCCATCAAAGGGTCGCTTAACATTGGTTCCTTTACGAAGAAGAATATTTTTAAAACTCCCGCCATCCAATACTTCGTAAGTTGGCAATGAACCGTCGGCCAAATCGATAACTGTAGGCATTAGATCTGAAAATGTAATGGATGTTTTGGATTCTGATCCAGGTTTAATTAATGGACCAGCGATTACAAAAGGAACCCTAATGCCCCCTTCCATGGCATCCCACTTGCCGCGACTTAGAGGGTAGTTTGTGCCTGTTTTATACTTTGGCCTTGGTGGCATGACAGGAACGGCCCCATTGTCTGAGGTGTAAATCACATAAGTATTTCCTTCCAACTCCAAGGCTTTTAAACGTTCTAACAACATTCCGACACCAGCATCTAAATCTTCCGTCATGGCTGCAAAACCAGCGTGTTTTTGGTGTTTACCCTTGGGCTTAGATTTGTATTTATTTAAAGTTTCTTGACGCATCATAAGATCAGAGTGTACAGCATAATGAGATACTTGTAAAAAAAACGGTTGCTTTGAACTGGCTTGGCGCTCTAAAAAATTAAGTGCTCTTTCCGTTGTACTGAATATCTTTTTTGGATCTTCACTGATGTTATTTTGCCACTGTTTTTTATTGGCTTTGTGGTTAAAACCTCCGTCTTTATTACCAGTGATTCCATCGCTTTCATCGTATCCAAGGACAGAGGGATGCGCATCTATACCCCATTTACCAAAATGTGCAGCCCGATAATTAGGGTTGATTGATTTTAAAAGCTTGGGAATGGTATATGGAGTTTCATGATGGATGTGTTTGGTATTCATCCCTACACGAATCATTTTTAAACGGGCCGGTGTTTGGCCAAATTGAATGCTATAACGCGAAGGGGAACAGACCGGAGCACTGGCGTATGCCGAAGAGAACCGCATGCCGCGCTCAGCTAGTAACTCTAAGTTAGGGGTCTCATGGTAATCACTTTTAGATTGAGGGTAGTTGTCTATCATTTGCACAGAAGTTCCATTCCATCCTTGATCGTCAGCTAATATCAGAATAAAATTAGGAGGCGTAATTAAAGCCTTCTCTTTAGCAGAAGAACAACTAAAATTTAAGCTAAAGATGAAACAAAAGGAAATGATAATAAATCTCATATTATGAATAGCTTATGGTATCAATTTATATTTGAATTCGCCGCGGTTTCAAAAATAGGAATCGGCCATGTATAGTCTTCTGGTTGACGTTGTCCAATGGCACCTTGAACAAACTGACTTGATGTGGCACCCAAAATATTTGAACAGTACTCATCATATACTCCAAAGCGTGTGAGATCGAAAAACCGATGCCCTTCCATATATAACTCTACGCCCCTTTCTTTTAAAAGCGCCGTTCTAAAAGCGTCCATTGACAAGGACGCACCATCAAAATTAGCCATACCAACACGAGATCTTAATGCATTAATATCTTGATAAGCTAAAGCTGGATTTTGATTCAATTCCGCCAAAGCTTCCGCACGCATTAAATACACATCTGCAAGCCTAATGATATGCCAATTTTGACGGCTGGTATAGGGAGTAGTAGCACCTGTATCAATATATTTTGCTGTCCATACCTGCCATAAGGTGAAAGGATTTAAAGTTGGGTCTAATGGGGTGCCAATATAGCCGGTACTGCCATTATTAATTTGAAACAAACGAACTGTATTTTGGTATTCTTTAAGAATTGTATTTTGAAACCTTGGGTCATTTTTATTTATATGAAAGTTGATAAATCTTGGTTTTAATTTATTACTGCCACCAAATCCTGTGCCGCTCAGCCCTGAGTTCCTTGGTGTGAAAAGATTTGAAACAGCGGTGCCTTGGCCAATTTCATCAGATCCCTGAACATCAAATAACATTTCAGGATTATTGCCATTATCGGCGTCAAATATAGAATTATATTGGTCCAAATTTCCACTGAGAATAAACCCGCTGTCTAATAGAGCAGCATTACAATGATCAGCAGCCAATTGGTAATAGGCTGAGGGAGTTTCAGAGAACTCAAGATATTTATCATTGCCTTGTATTCCGTCTAAGGCGGTCCGCTTACAAGAAGCCATCCGTAAATAAACTTTAGCCAACAACGCATTGGCAGCGGCTTTGGTAACACGACCGATATTGTTTATTTCTGTACCTACCATTTCATTTCTGTTCCAACAATCGCTGCTGGCTGCAACTAAATCACTGATAATAGCATCATATATTTCAGAAATCGGAGAAACAGGAAGCCCTTCGTCATCTCCTGACTCCACGGGAACAAGCCTAAGAGGAACTTCTCCAAAACAACGTACAAGATTAAAATAATGCAGTGCTCTTAAAAATTTGGCCTCCCCTAAAATTCTTAGTTTTAAAGTCTCGTCCATATCAATTGAAGGAACCCTAGCAATCACATTGTTGGCATCCCGAATGGCAACATAAATATCTTTCCAAATGCCCTCAGTATTAGGATCTGTTGAAGTCACTGTACCATTTTTAAAATTATTCAATAAAAATGTTGATAATCCTTGATCCGAGGCTGCAAAAAGTGTAGATAAATACTTTTGTTTATAGTAGCCATTACCACTTTTTAAACGCGCGTAGGCGCTAGTTAAACCGTCAAGGGCATCTTCTGCGTTTTGGTAATAATTAGCTGTATCAGTTTGAACGAAAGGGGTTTCATCAAGCACTTCGCATGAACTAACAAATACACAAAGAATCAAGAGATGGATTTTAAACAACGTTTTAGTTTTCATAATTTATTGTGTTAATAGTTAAGTCTTAATCCAAAAATATAAGACTTTGTTCCAGGATAGGTTCCAAAGTCCACACCTCTTCTTTGAGGGTTTTTTGTGTAAGTCTGAACCTCTGGGTCATATCCAGGGTATTGGGTCCAAGTCACGAGATTCTGCCCAGACAAATAAAGTCGAAGCGATTTTCCATTTTTAAAATTAAAATTATAGCCAAGATTAATGTTTTTGAGTCTAAAAAATGAAGCATCGAATACCTGTCTGTCAGAGGGGGTGTTGCGGTTTCCATTGTTGACAATAGCCGCCGGATGGGCTGCGCCAGTTGTATTTCCGACAGCGGGATCATAAACTAAAGTTCCGCTGGAATACGTTAATGGAGCCTTCCAAGAATTTTCAAATGAGTCTGTCAAATGATTTCGGGTTCTAAAAAGACCACTTAATTGCCAAGAATCTACCCAGAATAAGTCACCCCCTTGTTGACCTGTAAATAAAAGATTAAGGTCCCAATTTTTGTATTTAAATTCACTTCCGATAGAAAAATTAAAATCTGGATTTGGATCTCCAAGTTTAACGTAATCTTCAAAATCAATGACTTGATTCTCAGAAGGATTACCAGAGGCATCGTAATCAACATGGTGGTTCACATAATTAATCTCACCAGGTGCGGCATTGGGAATACCGCTGGCATTGGCCTGCTCCCAATTTTCAAAAATACCATCAGTCTCAGCACCCCAAAAAATCCCCAAAGGTTGACCAACCATAAACATGATGGGGCGTGCATCAGAAAATCCAATAGAAGGACCTAATTGATATTCCAAATTAGAGTTGAGTTTAACAAGTTTGTTTCTGTTGAGACTAAAAGTTGAATTCAGGTCCCAACTAAAATTATCATTCCTAACCATTTCAGCTTGCAAACCAATTTCGTATCCTTTGTTTTCTATTTCGCCAAAATTATCAACACGGGTAGCATAGCCATTTGAAGCTGGTAAATTTACATTTTGAAGTAAATCATAGGTTAATTTGTGATAGGCATCCAGCGTAATATTGAGCCTTGAATCAAACATCCCAATATCTAACCCAACATTAAATTGATCGGTCGTTTCCCAAGTTAAATTATCATTTTCAAGATTCTGTTCATAAAATCCAATTACCAATTCATCGTCAAAATTATAGCGAATCGGGCTCATCAGTGCCAAGGACTGGTATGGAGAAATTGGATTACTCCCTGTTTTACCATAAGATAAACGAAGTTTTAAATTATTGATTTTCTTAATTCTTCTTATGAAGCGTTCTTTTGATAGTGCCCAAGAGATGGCGACAGAGGGAAATACAGCACTTTTTTTATTTTCAGCAAACTTGGAAGAGGCATCAATACGTGCATTGATATCAATAAAGTATTTCCTATTGTAATTATACCCAACCCTAGTTAGAGCAGACAACAACCCAATTTCTCTATATTGAGATATGGGGACAAAAATCTCATCTGCTGCATTAAAATTATAGAAAGTGGTGTTGTCATTGGCAAATCCTGTCGCTTTATTAAACAAAGAACGAATCGCGTTTTGCTCGTATGTTGTCACCAAGGTCGCATCAATTCTGTGCGCATTGAATCGATTTCTGTAACGAAGATTCCCTTCAGCATAAATTTTCCTGTTTTCTGAATAAGACTGAGAAGCCTCCCCATTATTTACATAGCCCCTGGTTGTATTGGTGGGGTAATAATTGTCACGGGTGTTCTTCTGATAATCAAAAGCACCTCTTAGAGTTGCCGTCAATTTTGGAGTAATTTTACCAACCAGAGATAGGGCTTGTCGAAAGGTGAATGATTTTTTTTCATCAACAACATATTTTGCTAAAGTGTAGGGGTTTGAAATTAAATCCCCCTCGTTTAAAGCAGAATAAATATCATCGTTTTCACCCGTTTCCAGCAAAGAATAAATCGGCTGAAACTGTAACAGCTGAGACACTACACTTTTTTGCATAAATATCTGTCCATTACCCACAGAAGAGGCATTACCTTTCTTGTTTGAAACATTGGTTCTGGCATAAATATCAATTTTGTCGTTGAATGCTTTTCTTTTTACACTTGAGTTTAAAAAAACACGTTTGTTTGTGGTATTTAAAATTACACCTTCTTGATCAAATATCCCCAAACTGAGTGCGTAATTTTTCTTGAAGTCTCCACCCCTGTAACTTAAATTATAAGAATTTGTATGAGCCAATTGATAAGTTTCATCTTGCCAGTCGGTACTCACTCCAGTTGACTCAGGATATGGAACTGCATAATCTTCAATTTCGGGATAATTATCAAGGTTTAAAGTTTGTGAACCATCAAAGGCACCACCAGACCGATCAGGGTTTGTTATTTCTTGGTAGATTTGATTTAAAGAACGTTGATTCATATATGATTCAAAGCCTGGGCCATCTAACACATTTAATTTTTCTCTTACCGTGGTGAGATAGCTGTCAAATGTAAAGGATATTTTATCTTTCCCTTTGTTTTTATTGGCAGACTTGGTCGTGATCAATACCACGCCATTGGCTCCCCTTGCACCATAAACGGCAGTGGCAGCCGCATCTTTTAAAATCTCCATTTTTTCAATGTCGTTAGGATTGATAAAGCTTAAGGAGCTCTGTGTACCTCCTGAATTCCCATTGCCTTCGGCGTCGGCAACTGGATTAATTGGAATTCCATCAAGCACATATAAAGGTTGGGTCCCACCAAGCATGGAATTTGTACCACGAATAGAAATCCCGATTCCACCACCTGGCTCTGCACTTTCAGTGACCACGACTCCTGCCACTTGACCTTGCAATAAACTTTCTAAGGTCGCGGCTCTGTTTTGCTCTAATTGTTCGGTTTTGATCTGGGTGATAGCGCCTGAAAGATCTTTTTTACTGACATCAAAATAACCCACACTTATCGTTACTTCGTCCAATGCATCAAGGCTTGGTTCCATTGAAGCGATAACATCTGATTGCTGAACTTCGATTTCAATAGTTTTAAAGCCCACATAAGAAACGATTAAAATTTGCCCCTTTTGGGTAGTGATTTTAAAATTCCCATCAAAATCCGAGCTGACACCTGTGCTGGTGTCCTTGATAATGATGGTGGCGCCTGCCAGCGGAATATTGGTTTCTTTTTCAACGACTTTCCCCAACACTTCAAAATCTTGAGCTGACAAAGTCATTGTAAATATTGAAACGATCAATATCAAAAGCTTCTTTGAATAATTATACCTCATTTTATTTATTCTTTTTAATATTTTTCTCTTTCAGCACCTTTCTAAGCCACCAATCGCGGTCGGCTCTGTAATTAAAT
>PAQB01000045.1 GCA_002709185.1 Flavobacteriaceae bacterium | reverse complement strand
TTGTAACCAAGGATTATTGGCTTGTTGACCGTCGCCCATTCCTGTTTTAGGATACAAAGTGAGCTCAAAATCAGAAGATTTTACAGAGGACAAGGTCGAAATAGCAGCGGCCGGACTAAAAGTGGTCTTAGAAATTTTTGAGGTGGCAGTATCTAAGGTGGCTAAAGGAGTGCCTGTGTAAACACCGTCATGAAGGGCTTGGTTCCAAACACCTTCTTTTAGAACAGTTTCGGTCCAAAATGACTTTATATAGTCGTGATAACTTACCGTAGAACCGTTAAGTACTAACAGGGCTTCTTGAAATTGCTGGGTGTCAAATAGCGGGCGGATAGTGGGTTGCATTAATGCATAGAAACCAGACTTGGTTTCTAGGTCTCCCCAAGATTCAAGGTAATGCGGAGCAGCACCAACATATTGAGTTTCAGCAGCGGTTTCATCATTTTTCATTGTAAATGCCACGGACACTGCAGTTTTTCTGAGTCCGTCCACAAATGCAGAAGCATTAGGGAGCGTATACACTGGATTTACACCTGCCATAATCACGGCGCCAACGCGACCAGCATTCATGTCTTTTACAAGCGCTGAAACCGCTTTGTCATTTCCTTGTCGTGTTAAAATAATTGTCTTAGGATCGAAAGCCTTACTCTTGATAAATTCGTTGATGGCAATAACCAAGCCTTGAGCTTTTTCGTCTTGAATACCAGTCAATACAACAGCATTGGGGCCTGCTTTAGAAATTTCCTTGGCTGCTGAGTCAATAGCTGCTTCAATTTTAGGAGGTAAAGTTACACCTACAGAAGAACCCGTTAATTTGCCATAAAGTCTTACCAAAGCTAATTTTTGTTGAGAGGGTTTTAAAGGGACCCGTTTATCGGCGTTGGCTCCAGAAAGAGACATATTGGATTCAAACTGAATGTGTCGAGACATGGTTCCGTTTTTTGGAACACGTCCTTTGGCGTATGCAGAATCAAAGCCACCCCCCTGCCAATCTCCGAGAAAATCTGCACCAATAGATACAATGGTTTTGGCCTTTGAGAAGTCGTAATTTGCGAGTCCTCTTCTTCCGTACCTTGCTTCATAAGCATCGGCCGCAAAAGATTCAGAAATGGCATCGTATACAACGTGAGAAACATTGCTGTATTTAGCTTTAAACTCAGAAATTAATTTTGACGTGCTAGGGCTGGCATAGGTTTGGGTCAATAAGACAATCGCTTTGTTCTGAGATTGAACCATTTCTAAGTTTTCACCGAGTTCTTTATAGAAGTCTTCCCATGAAATATTTTCTCTGTCTTTAAGCGGCCCAGAAAGACGCTGGTTGTCATAAAGGTCCAACACGGAAGCTTGCACTCTGGCATTGGTAGTTCCGTTTTCACCAGCCAAACTATTGCACTCAACCTTTATGGGACGGCCTTCTCTTGTTTTAATCAGAAGGCTGGCAAAATCATACCCATTCCCAATGGCAGTGGCGTAGTAATTGGCAACACCAGGAATGATCTCTTCGGGCTGTACAACATAAGGAATGGATTTTATGACCGGGCCCTCGCAAGCTGCCAAGGAAGCTGCTGCTGTACTAAATCCAACATATTTAAGAAAATCGCGACGTGTGGTTGCAGAGGATTCTAAAGTATCCTTGTCTCCTAAAAATTCATCTACTGGAATTTCTTGAACGAACTCTTTATGCTTCAAAGAAGCCAAAGTCGCAGATTGTACAGGACTTATTTCCTCAACATTCTTCCAATATTTTTTATTTGACGACATATATATGTTTCGTTTTTAATAATGACATTTACCACATTCTAAACCACCCATTTGAGCAGCTGTTAGCTTATCAACGCCATACTTTTTTGAAAGTGCTTCGTGAATTTTTTCATAATACCCGTTGTCCTCTACCTTAACATTGGTCTCTCTGTGACAATTGATACACCAGCCCATAGTTAATGGAGAGTGTTGGTACATAATTTCCATTTCTTCTACTGGTCCATGACAAGTTTGACATTCAACCCCTGCAACAGTTACGTGCTGAGAGTGATTAAAATATGCAAAATCAGGCAGGTTGTGAATTCGAATCCACTTAACCGGTTTGGTTTTACCAGTATACTTTTGCTCGGCGTCATCCCAGCCAACGGCATTGTAAAGTTTTTGAATCTCTGCATCGTAAAACTCCTTACTGTATTCTTCCGTAGCAGTAGACGGCGCCACCTCGTAAATCGATTTGTGACAATTCATACAAACATTTAGAGATGGTATACCTGAATGCTTACTGACTCTTGCTGAAGAATGGCAATACTTACAATCGATGCCATTGTCACCAGCGTGTATTCTATGTGAATAGTGAATGGGCTGGATGGGCTCATAGCCCTGGTCTACACCCACTTGGGATAAATAGCCGTAAACAAAATAGGCACTAGAAAGTAAAAAGAAAATTGCAGTAACAAGCATTAGGAATTGATTTTTCACAAATGCTTTCCACAAAGAAGGACGTTTGATCGCTTCCTTAATTTCTACCTCATTGGCAACTGCAAAACGTCTTAAAGTCTTGTTGACCAAAAATAAACCTAGGGCAAGCAAGCCGAAAAGGATGGCCAGAGCACTTAGCACAATTATTTTTGAAAAATCACTATCAGCGCTTGGGGCTTGAGTTGTTGCTACAGCAACGGCAGCTGCAGGAGGTGCTGCTTTGTCTTGGGCTGTGTAGGCTAATATGTTAGAAATATCCTCGTCCGAAAACTGAGGAAATGCTGTCATGGCAGCACCATTGTATTCATTATAAATTTTATTAGCGTAGGTATCACCAGATTTAATCAGAGCGGCACTGTTGCGAATCCAAGCGTTGAGCCATTTACGATCCAAGCCTTCGTCTTCGCTCAAGCGCGTCTCCACATAGCGCAAGGCAGGTCCAGTCATTTTTTTATCAAGCTGATGACAGGCCGCACAGTTGGCATTAAAGAGTGCTTTTCCTTTTACAGGATCTCCTTCTTGGCCATATGAAAATGTAAGTGCTAGTGAGGATAAGAGAAATCCAAAAAATATTGACCGTAGTGAATGATTTTTTTTCTGTGTCATATTGACGCTTGGGACTTTTTTAAATACAAATTTTAGACATCAATAAAATTTCTTAAAAATGATTGGACAAAAATACGATATATTGATCATTTTAAAAATGATAAATATTGGTAAATTTTTAATTTATAAAGATTCTAAATAAGGACATTTGGACCTAAAAGAAACTCTATTCTAAATAATAAATAAATTAATATAGTATAGAGATTTAAGAATTCTCAAAGGGCAGAAAATTATTTTAATTTTTGAATTTAATTGTAAATAATTAAAAGTGTAAAATATAATTATTAATTTGCTCTTGCTTCTAAATATTATCTATATGCATTTAAGTTTTTGCCTATCCATAGTGATAACGCTATTTTTTTCACGGACTTTGTTGGCGCAACAAGGTAAGGTGGATGTTCGTGTCGAACAAAAAGTGACACAGCTTATGGCCTTAAAAAAAGAAATCAATAAAAACCAAAGTGTCATCAAAATTCAAATTTACAGCGGCAGTCGTAAAAATGCTGAAGACACATTAGAAAGATTTAAGACGGACTTTCCTGAGCATACCGCAGAAATGATTTATGAAACACCAAATTATAAGATTTGGGTAGGTGACTTTAGAACACAAATGCAATCTGATCGTGAATTGATAAAATTCAGAAAGACGTACAAAGAGGCTTTTTCTTTCAAGGCAAAGTAAAAAGCGTATGGCTTTAACGACTCAAATGAAGTTATAATTTCTTTTTGACCGCAACTTCTTGGAACGCTTCTAAAACATCTCCAATTTGAATGTCATTGTAGTTTTTGACCTGCATCCCACAGTCATAACCTTTAGACACTTCCTTAGCATCATCCTTAAATCGTTTTAAAGAAGCCAATTCACCGGTGTAGGTTACGACACCCTCTCTAATCACGCGTATTTTTGAGCTTCTAAAGATTTTACCGCTAACGACCATACAGCCTGCAATGGTACCAATTTTAGAGATTTTGAAGGTTTCTCTAATTTCTGCAGATCCTGTGACTTCTTCTTTAAATTCTGGTGACAACATCCCTTCCATAGCATCTTTTAAATCATTGATTGCATCATAGATTATAGAATACATACGGATGTCAATTTCTTCTTTCTCTGCAATTTGACGGGCATTACCCATTGGGCGTACATTAAAGCCAATAATTATTGCATCGGAAGCCGAAGCTAAAAGCACATCACTTTCTGTAATGGCCCCCACGGCTTTGTGAATGATATTAACCTGAATTTCTTCAGTAGACAGTTTTTGGAAAGAATCTGTAAGTGCTTCTACAGAACCGTCTACGTCTCCCTTGAGTATGATGTTCAGCTCTTTGAAGTCACCTAAGGCAATTCGTCGTCCAATTTCGTCCAAGGTAATATGACGCTGGGTTCTCACAGATTGTTCGCGTTGTAATTGTGTGCGTTTAGCAGCAATTTGCTTGGCTTCACGCTCATCATTGAACACATTGAATTTATCCCCTGCTTGTGGCGCGCCATCTAATCCCAAAATGGAGATGGGCGTGGAAGGTCCGGCTTCTTGTATGTCCTGACCACGTTCGTCGTGCATGGCTTTAACTTTTCCACTGTTTTTTCCGGCCAAAACATAGTCCCCAATGCGCAGTGTTCCAGCTTGTACAAGAACAGTTGAAACATAACCACGACCTTTGTCTAAAAAGGCTTCAACGATGGTTCCAATAGCGGGCTTGTCTGGGTTGGCTTTCAATTCTAAAAGTTCGGCCTCCAGCAATACTTTTTCTAAAAGTTCTTGAACACCATCGCCATTTTTTGCAGAAATATCATGCGATTGTATTTTCCCGCCCCAGTCTTCAACCATAAGATTCATGCCGGCCAACTCCTCTTTGATTTTCTCAGGATTAGCGGTTGGGAGGTCAACTTTATTTATCGCAAAAACGATAGGCACTCCTGCGGCTTGCGCATGGGAAATGGCTTCTCTTGTTTGCGGTTTAATGGCGTCATCTGCAGCGATGACGATGATGGCAATGTCAGTAACTTGTGCGCCTCTTGCTCGCATCGCCGTAAAAGCTTCGTGACCTGGGGTATCTAGAAATGCGATTTTTTGCCCACTAGGCAGCGAAACACCGTAGGCCCCAATGTGTTGCGTAATTCCGCCGGATTCACCAGCAATTACATTTTCCTCTCTAATATAATCAAGAAGGGAGGTTTTCCCATGATCGACATGCCCCATCACTGTAACAATTGGAGCACGTCCAACTAGGTCTTCTTCTTTATCGCTTACGACTTCAATGGCCTCATCAATATCTGCGGTCACAAAATCAATGGTATAGCCAAATTCTTCAGCAACAATGGAAAGGGTTTCCGCATCGAGTCGCTGATTCATGGTAACCATCATTCCCAATGACATACAAGCGGAGATAATTTCGGTTACAGAAACATCCATCATTGTAGCAACTTCATTGGCCGTTACAAACTCAGTGGCTTTTATGGTTTTGCTTTCAATGGCCTGTTGCTCCAACTCTTTCTCAGACTGCTGACGGTGTTGATCCCGCTTATCGCGTCGGTATTTAGCCCCTTTACCTTTTGAAGATTTTCCTTGAAGTTTCTCTAGAGTTTCCCGGACTTGTTTTTGAACTTCTTCTGCCGTAGGCTCTACCTTGTTTGGTTGATTTCTAGATTGATTTCTTCCCTTGGCTGGGCGGCCTTTTTGAGACTGATTACCATCAACTTTACTGATGCGTCGACGCTTCTTCTTAGCCGCCGTTTTATCAGTACTAGCAAGCGAGGATTTAGAGGTTTCTTTTTTAGGCTTTTTAAACTGGGACAAATCAATTGTTTCACCTGTTGCTTTTGGCCCTGTTAATTTTGCATAATTGGTTTTGACGGCGGCGGATGTGGGTTCTGAAGTTGACTCTGAAACTTCCTTTTTGTCTGCCACCACTTCAGGGGTTGAATCTGGGGTTTGGGTCGCTGGTGTTTCAACTTCTGCTTTTTTATCGGCGGTTACTTCTTTGGGTTTAGCATCTTTTTTTACAGGCTTTTTAGGGCTCAAATCAATTTTTCCAACTGTTTTTGGACCTTCGACGGCCTTTTTAGCCTTAATGATTTCTTTTGCTTTGGCTTCTTTTTTGAGCTTCTCTTCTATCTCTAACTCACGCTTTAATCGCAGGGCTTCTTTCTCTTTCTGCTTTGCCGCTCCAAGTTCTTTGGAAGCTACTTTTTTACTGGCATCGTTCTGAAATTCATCAGAAAGTAATTCATAAACTTCTGCTGAAATTTTTGCCGTAGGCCGCTTTTCAATTTCAATGCTTTTAGATTCTAAAAAATCTATAGCACGGTCAATTGAAATATTCAATTCCCTCAATACTTTACTTAGTCTAACGTTATCCGCCATAAATTACTTTGTTTGTTTCTAATCTTTCGATAATCAGAGAAGTCTTTGGTTGTGTTAGGACTCCAATATAATTAATTTTTTAATCTTCAAATTCTTCTTTTAAAATCCGAAGCACATCTTCAATAGTTTCTTCTTCTAAATCGGTGCGCTTGACAAGATCATTAACGTCTTGTTCCAAGATACTTTTTGCCGTGTCTAAACCAACCTTGGAAAATTCCTGAATAATCCATGCTTCAATTTCATCTGAAAATTCGGACAATTCAACATCTTCTTCAACCCCTTCTCTAAAGACATCTATCTCGTATCCCGTTAAACGTCCAGCAAGACGAATGTTATGTCCGCCGCGACCAATGGCTTTACTGACTTCTTCAGGTTTTAAAATAACTTCTACCCGCTTGGTTTCTTCATCTATTTTAACGGTAGTGACGCGCGCAGGACTCAAAGCTCTTGTAATATATAGTTGAAGGTTATTGGTGTAATTGATGACATCAATATTTTCATTCCCTAATTCGCGAACTATACCGTGTATCCGAGATCCTTTCATCCCTACACAAGCCCCAACAGGGTCAATTCTATCATCATAGGAATCCACCGCTACTTTCGCTTTTTCGCCAGGGATTCTAACCACATTTTTAATGGTAATTAGACCATCAAAAACTTCAGGTATTTCTTGTTCAAAAAGTTTTTCTAAAAATGCCGGAGCCGTTCTAGACATGACGATATTTGGCTTATTCCCTTTAAGTTCAACATTTTCGATAATGCCGCGCACATTCTCTCCTTTTCTAAAAAAGTCAGAGGGAATTTGCTTGTCTTTTGGCAAAATCAATTCATTGCCTTCATCGTCTAAAAGAATCACAGCCCGGTGGCGAATGTGATGTACTTCAGCAGTGTAAATTTCACCCTCTAAATCTTTAAATTGCTTGTAAATGTTTGTGTTGTCGTGTTCTTGAATTTTGGCAATTAAGTTTTGACGTAGCGCCAAAATAGAACGCCTCCCTAAATCGAATAATTTTACCTCTTCTGAAACGTCTTCACCAACCTCAAAATCAGGCTCAATTTTTTGAGCATCTGAAAGTGAAATTTCTTGGTTTTCATTTTCAACATCAGCATCGGCTACCACAATTCTGTTGCGCCAAATTTCTAAATCGCCTTTGTCTGGGTTGATAATGATATCAAAGTTATCGTCGTCCCCAAATTTCTTTTTCAATGCATTCCTAAAAACATCTTCAAGAATGGACATAAGAGTCACACGATCAATAAGTTTATCGTCTTTAAATTCCGAAAATGATTCAATAAGCGCTAAATTTTCCATAATTCTATTCTAATTCTTAAAATACTAATTTTATTTGTGCCTTTTCTATGTC
The DNA here is from genome assembly GCA_002709185.1 of Flavobacteriaceae bacterium. Next base: position 19,847 of record PAQB01000045.1, on the reverse strand, counting down.
TTGGTAAGCAATAGTGGCTCTTTTATGAACTGTAACCTTTCCTTTTCCAATGGGCTTGGGCTCTCTAGCCTTCCATTCCAAGACAATGTATTTTTCTTCCGTTGCAGATAAAACTGCTTCGTATTTTTGTTTGTCAAATGTCACGAGCTTGAGCGTCCGTCCAATGTGCTTTTGATACTGCCGTGCTTTTATTAGTGGCGTATGGGCTCCAGCAGAAGATACTTCTAACGAAAAATCCTGATCTTCTCTGTCAAGGTTGTGCTCAATTGCACGACTGACATACATGCAATCTTCGACTAAAACACCCGCATCACCATCAATTACAATTCGAATTGTATTTCCATCGAGAATTTCAAAATCGATGAGAAATAAATCGGGGCGCTTTTGTAGGCACTCCTCTAATAAATCCGCAACTGTGTCTCTAAACATTTGGTATAAAAAGAGGGGACATTTCCGTCCCCTCACATATTTTATTTTTCAATCTTGGGGCAAATATAAAGGATTGGATGTTATTTTTAAAACTTTTTTAAAGGATTATTGAAATAAATCCCAAAAAATAAAAAAGCCTCAACCGAAGTTAAAGCTTTTTTGTTGGCCCACTAGGGCTCGAACCTAGACTCTTTGGTACCAAAAACCAACGTGTTGCCAGTTACACCATAGGCCAATCTCATATTGAGGATGCAAATTTAGAACAAAACTTTGTTTGCACAAACATTTTACTCAAAATTAATGATTAGATTTTTGGTTTATAAAATAAACTTATTTATGTTTCTGAAAATTTAAAACTATTTTTTATGAACCCTTCAGATCAGCTTCAACTTATTAATGATGCCATAAACAAAACCAAAGAACAATTAAAACCCACTTCTGTCAATTTTATTTTTTGGGGTATACTCATAACATTTATGAGTTGTATTCATTTATCATTCCCTAATTTTATTCAATCAAGCCGTTATTCCTCTCTCATTTTTTGGACTGTCCTTCCAGCTATTGGAATGTTTATGACCATCATATATAACTTTAAAGTAGGAGTGAAAAAAGGTTATGAAACGCATTTGGGGCGTGCCTTGAAAATAATTTGGGGCGTTTTTTATGTTGCGTGGATGGCCATAGCTGTCATCTCAGCATTTAAAAGACAAAATCCTGTTGAAGACATACTCTTTTTATTGGGAGTTGTTTTATTAATTAGTGCATTTATCATTCGGTTTAAGCCTTTAATCATTGGGGGTGCTTTGGTGCTAAGTTGTAGTATTTTGTTGACACTAAAGCCCGATATAAATCCGTTGCTTATAAATGCAATTGCAGCATTTTCAGGGCTTTTTATGCCTGGACTAACACTTTTCTTAAAAAAATAGATGTTAAAACCACTCGATAAATTATTGACCAATTCCATACGGCTAATGGTGATGTCAGTTTTGATAAAAGTAGACTCTTGTGACTTTAATTACCTTAAAAAAGCAACCAACAGCACACAGGGGAATCTTAGCGTACAACTAAAAAAACTCTGCGAAAACGATTATATATCAATCACAAAAAGCTTTGAAAAAAATTATCCAAAAACCAGCTGTAAAATTACAAAAACTGGAACCAAAGCCTTTGAGTCTCACTTCAATGCACTACAGGCCTACAAAAACCTAGAGCTGTAATTATTTGATTTTGATTGGTCATGTCAATAATTTAAATCCTGAACAATCAATAATTAAAATAGGGATTCTATAATTTATTTATTATTAAATTCGCCAAGAAGTATATTTGGATCATGAGGAATTTTAATTTTAAAAAATGGAGCCTAATTTTAGGCTGGACCGCTTTCACACTTGCCTTTGTTATCTACGCCATGACTGTTGAACCAACGGTGGGCTTTTGGGACACTGGAGAATACATACTGACCTCTTCCAAACTAGAAGTCGGCCACCCACCTGGCGCCCCATTGTTTCAGATGCTTGGTGCATTTTTTTCGATTTTTGCTTCAGAACCCGCCCAAATTGGGTTGGTTCTAAATATGATGAGTGCAGCGGCCAGTGCCTTCACTATTTTGTTCATGTTTTGGTCCATTGTTCTATTACTAAAAAAATTAACCTCATGGGGTTCTGAATCTAATCCCAACGCACAAGTTGGCATTTTAGGCGCTGCTTTTGTGGGAAGTTTGGCCTTTGCTTTTACCGATTCCTTTTGGTTTAATGCCGTTGAAACAGAAGTTTATGCCATGGCTACTTTGATTATGGCCGTGATGTTTTATTTGGGTTTACGCTGGCAAAACGAGATGCACACCCCAAAAGGCAACCGCTGGCTTATTTTAATTTCTTTTGTGGTGGGGCTTTCCTTCGGAGTTCATTTTATGGGGCTTTTAACCATCCCCGCTATAGGACTGCTGTATTACTTTAAAAACTATAAAACCATCACGCTTAAAAATTTTATCATTGCCAATGTAACAGTGGTCGCCATTTTGTTGTTTGTATTTAAACTATTAGCGCCCAATATTCTGCGTTATTTTAGTGCCTTAGAAATTTTCTTTGTAAACAGTGTTGGGTTGCCTTTTAACTCTGGATCCATCATTGCCTTTATTCTTCTGGTTTTAGCCATTTATTTAGGTCTAAAATACACAAAAAGTAAAGGCCTAGTAAAGCTTAATACAGGATTGCTGTGTGTGACTTTTATTGTCATTGGTTTCACGACTTGGCTGATGCTACCCATCCGTGCCAATGCCAATGTACCCGTTAATGAAAACAACCCTTCAAGTGCCAGAGAATTATTGGCTTATTATAACCTTGAGCAATACCCAAAGACGCGGCTATTTTATGGCCCACAATTTACGGATCAATATGCAGGTTTAGACGAGAATCAACCCTTTACAGACGACAAGCCCAAATATGAAAAAGACCTGAAAGCAGGGAAATATGTGGTCGTCAATGATTATGTAAACGCCATTCAAAATTACAATGGAGACCACGGCTCTGTACTGCCCCGAATGTGGAGCACAGAACATGCGGTCAATTATATGCGGTACTGTGGGTTTTTAGAATTTTCGATAAAATCGGAATACAAAATGCAGAACGAATTTCGCAGTTTGGTCGAGACCTTTGAGACGGCTTTGGCCGAAGGCGAAATTGACTATGAAGGCTATCATGATTTTCTAAGAACCTATGGGCGCTATTTGGACATTGAAAAACCATCTTTAATCGATAATATCTATTACCTCTTTGATTACCAAATTGGGTATATGTATTGGCGTTATTTTATGTGGAATTTTTCTGGGCGTCAAGATGATATTCAAGGTAAAATGGATTTGCATGGCAATTGGATGACAGGTATTAATTTTATAGACGCCTATTTACTGGGGATAACTCAAGAAAACCTACCCAGCGATGTTAGTGAAAATAAAGCGAGAAATAGCTACTATCTATTGCCGTTTTTATTGGGGCTCATCGGCTTATTGTTTGTGTTTAATCGAGATAAAAAAGTATTTTGGACCATGTTGGTGTTTTTCCTTTTTACAGGGATTGCCATTCAGGTTTATACCAATGTGAGACCTTTTGAACCCCGTGAGCGTGATTACTCAGTGGTCGGGTCTTTTTATGTGTTCGCCCTTTGGGTTGGCATTGGCGTTTATGCCATATATGACTGGCTCAGCACATACTCGAAATCAAAACTTATTGCCCCTGCCATAAGCCTTTTGTGTTTGGCGGCGGTACCCGGAATTTTAATAAGTCAAAATTGGGACGACCACGACCGTTCCAATAGAAGAACGGCCCATGCCATGGCCGTTAATTATTTGGAATCCTGTGACCCCAATGCCATTATTTTCACCATTGGAGATAATGACACTTTTCCACTATGGTATGCACAAGAAATTGAAGGCATTAGAACCGATGTTCGCGTGGTCTGTACCAGCCTTTTTAATGTCGATTGGTACATTGATCAAATGAAGCGTAAGGCTTATGAAAGCGAGCCCATTCCTTCAAAGCTTAATCACGATAAATACAAATGGGGAACAAGAGATTACATCATCAAAGAAGTGGTCACACAAGATACATTGGACATCCACCAATTTATAGATTTTGTTACCAGTGACGATGAACGTACCAAATATGAGCACGTCCTCAAACAACAAGGTTACGATACCGCTGGGCAACGCAATCAGGACTTGGAAGCCAATTACGCACCAACGGAACACATTAGAATTCCTGTTAATAAGGAGAATGTTTTAAAAAATGGTATTGTACCCCAAAAAGATGCAGCTAAAATTGTGGACTATATCGATATTAAAATTGAGGACCAGGCCATTTATAAAAACCGCTTAATGATGCTGGATATCATCGCCGAAAATAATTGGGAACGCCCGATTTATTTTAGTGGGGGCGCTTTTGGTGATGACGACTATATTTGGATGAAAGATTATCTACAATTGGACGGATTTGCTTATAAATTAGTGCCTATTAAAACCCCCATTGCAGATAACAATCCTTTTGACATGGGGCGTATTGGTTCAGAAAAAATGTACCAGCTGGTTAAAAACTGGAAATGGGGAAACAGTGGAAATCCAGACGTTTACCACGATGTAGAAACACGAAGAAACAGCATTACTTACAGGGGGCATATCGCGCGTTTAATTGAAACGCTTATCAACGAAAATGAGTTGAAAAAAGCGGAGGAAATCGCAGACTTGGGGATGGAGAAAATGCCAGTCGACATCTTTGGATACTATACCTTTTTAGAGCCATTTATTGGTGCCTATTACGAAGTAAAGGCCAAAGAAAAAGCCAGGAAACTCTATAAAAATGTGACCTTGAAGTACCAAGAAAGCCTTACCTACTACAGCCGTGTTTCTGAGGAAAATCAATCCAAATACATTCAAACAATTTATTCTGATATAGAACGCTACAAAAGTTTGGTAGACACCATTAGTTTATACGAAGAAGAGGGGTTTATTAAAATTGAAATGGAAAAATTCAATGGGTATTTACGTTTGTTTACAGGGGAAAATGCAGAAAGCACTTTCGAATCAGAAGCCATAGAAGGTTCGGATACAATACCTTAGGTATATTGCTCTAACAATTCAATGATCGTGTTGGCGTCCAGTGCACCGCTTTGACGCCATTTCATATCACCAGATTTATAGATAATAAAGGTTGGAAAATCTTTGATGCGAAGCGCTTCTGAAAGCGCCTGGTTTTTATCAACATCAATTTTAATCACCTTGGCCTTACCCCCTAAAGCAGCGGCTACATCGCGCAGTACATCATGCATTGCATTGGATACGTCGTCCCATTCTGAGAAAAAATCAAAAAGAACAGGAACTTCAACGTCTATTAAATCTCCAAACTTTGACATATTATAAGGTTTGTGCGGGTTGTTTTAGTTGTAAAAATAACACTCCACTCATACAATAATAAAAAAAGATATTTAAACCCTAGTGGTTTTTTTAATTTGATTTTAGCATAAACTAACCAAGATGAGATTTGCCCTTTTTTAATTTGATAACGGTAATCTCTGGCCAAATACCAACACGACCTGGAAAGGCCAAGTAACCAAACCCACGATTCACATTCAAAACTTGACCAGCTTTTTCATATAAACCTGCCCAATATTTGTAACGCCATTTTATGGGACTCCATTTAATAAAGCCTGGAATTTCTATTCCAAACTGCATGCCGTGCGTATGCCCTGACAGGGTGAGGTGGTAATGTAATTTATCATCAATAACCTCATACTCCCAATGGGATGGGTCATGGCTCAATAAAATTTTGAAATCATCTGGATTGACTTGTGAAGTGGCTTTTCTTAAGTCTCCTTTTTGCTTAAATCCTTTACCCCAATTTTCAACCCCTATGATGGCCAATTGAGATTCTTTTTTCTTAATAAACTTAGCTTCATCTAACAACAATTGAAACCCCAGCGCTTTATGAAGCTTCAACATATCTTTAAAATTTTTCGTTTTATCTTCTTTGGAGGGCCAGCGTGTGTAATCCCCATAATCATGATTCCCTAAAATTGAAAATATACCGTCTTTTGCCTTTAATTTAGAAAAAGTAGATTTCCAAGGTAACATTTCTGAGGTTCTACTGTTGACCAGATCTCCAGTAAACATAATCGCATCGGAGGCTTGTGCATTGATCAAATCAACCGCATATTCAACCTTGGCTTTGTTGTCAAAACTACCGCTATGTATATCGCTGATTTGTGTGATTTTATAATCCTCAAATTCTTTTGGTAAATCTTCGAAGAACAAAGTGTATTTTAAAACTTTATAGTTGTATTTACCTTTAGTGATCCCATGTAAAATGGATAAAAAGGGAAGAGCGGCCACGCCCAAGGCAATTTGCCCAATAAACTTTCGGCGGGTGCTAAAAACTGAACGACCAGAACCCGGGCTTGTCGTTATGGCATTATATAACCCCTCAAAAAGCCGAAACACGTCCTCTCCAAACATGGCTGAGACCAAAAATAGCTTAGGAACATAAAACAAAACAAAAAAGGCGAAAGCTTGGTAAAATCCAGTGTTGATTGGAGCGGAACGGTCCAAATTCACCACATGGTATATTGTATTGCCAAACACCACTATGGTAGACATAACATACATTACAATAACCCAAGGGTTTTTAGTGACACTTCTAAAGCTTTGAAAAGCGTAAAAATCAAGCGCCAATACAATTCCAATAAAAATAAGCAATCGAAGCATCTCTAAAACTTTTGAGTAAAAATAAAACAATTCGCAACGATTTTCGACACAATAAAAATATTTAACGGGCCCTTTAAAATTCTTTAATTTTAGTATCTTTCATTCATAATTTAAATGGGTTACAGGCCTCCAGACAGAATCATTTTCGAACTGGTAAATTCCATATTAAAGCTTTTTAAAATCAAATGATGAACACAAAAAATAATGCCTCAGCTCTGACTACTTTGGTCACTGTCTTTTTCTTTTGGGGCTTCATTGCGGCTTCAAATGGTGTGTTTATTCCGTTTTGTAAAACCTATTTTAACATTGATCAATTTCAATCGCAGTTAGTCGATTTTGCATTTTATGGGGCATACTACATCGGAGCTTTATTGCTATTTATTGTTTCAAGTGGCCTCAAAAAGGATGTTTTAAATAATTGGGGTTATAAATCCGGTATTATATATGGGTTGCTGGTTTCAAGCCTGGGTGCATTTCTAATGTATCCTTTTATAGATGGTGCCCAACAAGGGGATACAGTTGTGTTTTATTTGGTTCTTTTGGGACTTTTTATTGTTGGCCTTGGCTTCTCTTTACAGCAAACTGCAGCCAATCCATTTGTGGTTTCGTTGGGAGCGCCTGAAATGGGATCACAGCGTCTTAATTTAGCAGGTGGAGTGAACTCGTTTGGAACAACCATAGGTCCAATTATCGTTGCTCTAATTATTTTTGGATCCACACCCCTTTCTGGCGATGAACTCGGCCAAATGATATTAGACAACAAAATAAAACTAACTACAATTCAGGTTTTATACATTGGGGTGGGGCTTTTATTTTTAGCTGCTGCAGCACTATTTTATTTTTCAAGAAAACTGCCCAATACAAAAAATACGGAAACCTTTGAGCCAGCCAATAAGGCTAAAAATATCTTGATTTTATTGACGGTGATTATCATCGTTTGCTTTGGACTTATTTTCAAAACCTATACCGCAATAGAAACGGCTTCTGAATCTTTTGAAACCAAACGCTTAGCTTTGCTTATTATTTCACTAATAGCGGTTGTTGGCTGTGTTTTATATGCCAATACAAAAGCATCGAAAAATGCAGAAGGTTGGGGCGCTATGAGGTTCCCGCAATTGGTGTTAGGAATGTTGGCAATCTTTACCTATGTCGGGGTTGAGGTTACCATTCAAAGCAATTTAGGGGAACTGCTAAAATCGGTAGCAGACCACGTAAAAAATTTAAACCCTTTAGGTTTAAAGGTCATGAATGATGCTGAAATCGCTCCATTTATCTCGCTTTATTGGGGGGGGTTAATGATTGGTCGTTGGGTTGGATCCATATCCGTTTTCAACCCTAGTAAAGGACTTAAAAAATGGTTGCTCATTTTAATTCCTTACATTGCTTTTGGAGTTATTTTATTGGTCAATTTTGGAAAGTATTCTGCTTTTGAAATTTTACTTTTCACTGTTTGTATTGCAACACAAATTGGCGGATTTTTCTTAGCTAGAGACAATCCTATTAAGACCTTAAAAATATTCAGTGTCTTAGGAATCTTTGGAATGCTTGTTGGAGTCTTCACCTCTGGAGAATTGGCGCTGTATGCAATGCTATCAGGGGGGCTTTTTTGTTCTATTATGTGGCCTTGCATATTCACCTTGAGTATTGCTGGCCTTGGAAAGTACACTGCCCAAGGATCGGCATTTTTAATCATGATGATTTTAGGGGGAGCCATCATTCCGCCCTTGCAGGGAAAATTGGCTGATATTTTGGGGATACAACCCTCATATTGGGTGGCTGTTTTTTGTTTTGCTTATTTATTATTTTACACCTACAGAACAAAATCAGCCTTGAATAAACAAGGGATAAAAACATATTGATTATATAATCAAATTAATCTATTGGATCGACAAGACTTTTAAATAAATATGGAAAAACAAAAACGCTTATTTCTTCTCGATGCATATGCGCTTATCTTCAGAGGGTATTACGCATTTATTAAAAACCCACGCATCAATTCTAAAGGGCTTGATACCTCAGCGATTCTTGGGTTTACAAACTCGCTTTTAGATGTCATAAAGCGAGAACGCCCAGATCACTTAGCCGTTTGCTTTGACAAGGGTGGAAGCACCGACCGCATCGAGATTTTTCCAGAATACAAAGCCAATCGAGATGAAACGCCTGAGGGGATAAAAGTTGCTGTGCCCTATATACATAAGCTTTTGGAAGCCATGCACATTCCCGTGATTGTAAAAGAAGGCTATGAAGCTGATGACATCATAGGAACCCTGGCCAAAAAAGCCGAAAAAGACGGTTACCAGACTTTTATGGTGACCCCAGATAAAGATTTTGCACAGCTTGTTAGCCCTAATATATTTATGTACCGCCCAATGTTTGGAGGTGGTTATGAGACTTGGGGGGTCGAAGAGGTTAAGGCTAAATTTGAAGTTAAAGATCCCATTCAAGTCATCGATTTTTTGGGGATGAAAGGAGATGCCGTGGACAACATCCCTGGATTGCCTGGCGTTGGAGATAAAACGGCTAAAAAATTCATCAATCTCTATGGCAGCATGGAAGGTTTGATTGAAAACACCCATGAACTTAAAGGTAAAATGAAAGAAAAAGTAGAAGCCAATGCAGAATTGGGTCTACTGTCAAAAAAGCTAGCAACCATTCTTTTGGATGTACCGGTCGAATTTGATGCAAAAAACTTTGAAATGGAGTCTCCGGACCAGGAAAAAGTAGCCGCTATTTTTCAAGAATTAGAATTTAGACGCCTGACGGAGAGTTTTAAAAAAGCTTTTACAACTCCTGCAGAAACAAATGATAAGACACCTAAAACCGTAAAACAAGAAGAGGTTGCTAAAATAAAATCCCAAGCTGGTAGTGGACAATTCTCATTGTTTGATACCCCGCAAGAAGACGCATCGTTTGCCATACAGGAAAATAGAGCCAATATTAAATCTGTAGCCCATTTTTATCAATTTATTGAAACTGATTTTGCTTTGGACCTATTTGTAAAACAGTTGTTACAACAAACATCCGTTTGCTTTGATACGGAAACAACGGGTCTGAATGCCATAACCGCCAAACTTGTGGGCATTGCATTCTCATGGGAGGCGCATAAAGGGTTCTATGTGCCTTTTCCTGAGAACCCTTTTGAAGCTCAAGAACGTATCGAGAAATTAAGGCCTTTTTTTGAAAACTTATCCATTGAAAAAATTGGTCAAAATTTAAAATACGACCTCAAAGTTTTAGACAAATACAAACTTTCTGTCAAAGGCCCTTTGTTTGATACCATGATCGCGCACTACCTCATTAATCCAGACATGCGACACAACATGACAATTTTGTCAGAAACGTATCTTAACTATACCCCGGTACCCATTGAAGACTTAATAGGTAAAAAAGGTAAAAATCAAAAATCAATGCGTGAAGTCGCTTTGGAAGATGTAACGGAATATGCGGTAGAAGATGCCGATATCACCTACCAATTGGCACAGCATTTTAAGAAGGAAATGTCTGAGGCCAATACTTTAAGTCTTTTCAATAGTATTGAGACTCCTCTAATTAGAGTTTTAGCTTCCATGGAATTAGAAGGCATACGACTGGACGTTGCTTTTCTGAAAGATTTAGCATTAGATCTAGACAAAGACATTCAAAAATTAGAACAACTCATATACAAACAAGCTGAAACTGTTTTTAACATTGCATCTCCCAAACAATTAGGCGTGGTTTTGTTTGAGAAACTCAAGCTTGTTGACAAGCCTAAAAAAACCAAAACTGGGCAATACAGTACCGCTGAAGATGTATTGTCTTACCTTGCCAAGGACCACGAAATCATAAAAAACATTCTAGAATACCGCGGACTGGCAAAGTTAAAAAGCACCTACGTAGATGCACTTCCAGCACAAGTTTTGGATAGTACAAATCGCATTCACACAGAATACTTACAAACGGTTGCAGCGACAGGCCGCTTGAGCAGTATCAATCCAAACTTACAAAACATTCCCATTCGAACTGAGCGGGGGCGACAAGTGCGAAAAGCATTTGTTCCAAGAAATGAGAATTATATTTTATTGGCAGCGGATTATTCCCAAATTGAATTGCGGGTAATTGCCGCACTTAGCGAGGAAGAAACCATGATTGAGGCCTTTAAAAATGGGGAAGATATTCACGCCTCTACAGCATCAAAAGTGTTCAATGTACCAATTTCTGAGGTGACACGTGAACAAAGGAGCAATGCCAAAACCGTAAATTTTGGAATTATATATGGGGTCTCAGCCTTTGGCCTGAGTAATCAGACAGCGTTAAATCGAACCGAAGCTAAAGCATTGATTGACACCTATTATGCCACCTATCCAAAATTAAGTGCATTCATTGCCGATCAGATTCATTTTGCAAGGGAAAATGGCTATGTTAAAACCATTTCGGACCGTCGCCGATATTTAAAAGACATCAACTCCAGAAATGCAGTCGTGCGCGGCGCCGCAGAACGCAATGCTGTAAACGCGCCCATTCAAGGAAGCGCCGCCGATGTCATTAAAATTGCCATGATAAGAATTCACGACAAGCTTATTGAAGGTAACTATAAAACAAAGATGCTTTTACAAGTACATGACGAACTTGTATTTGATGTCTTTAAACCTGAAATAGATGCTATTAAAGCATTGATAAAATCGGAAATGGAAAATGCCTACAGCATGCGTGTTCCGCTCGATGTTGAAATGGATTTAGGAGAAAATTGGTTGGAAGCGCACTAAAGCTCTAAGGCTTTTTCAATCGCATTGTCCATCAAAAACTCTTGAGGGTTTTCCAAGGCTTCTTTTACAGCAACTAAAAATCCGACAGATTCTTTACCATCAATAATGCGATGGTCATAGGATAAAGCCACATACATCATGGGGCGGATTTCGACTTTACCTTCAACTGCTACAGGACGCTCAATAATATTGTGCATCCCAAGTATTCCACTTTGAGGTGGATTGATAATGGGTGTTGACAACATACTGCCAAATACACCACCATTGGAAATGGTAAAAGTACCCCCAGTCATTTCATCGATTGTAATTTGCCCCGCTCTTGCTCGGATGGCTAGACGCTTGACCTCAGACTCAACTCCTTTAAACGTAAGGTTTTCAGCATTTCTAATAACGGGAACCATTAACCCTTTTGGCCCTGAAACCGCAATGCTAATATCACAGAAATCATAGGAAATCATTTCTTTACCCTCAATCATTGAATTGACGGCAGGGAAGAGTTTTAAAGCGCGAACCACAGCGAGGGTAAAAAAGCTCATAAAGCCCAAACCGACCCCGTGCTTTTCTTTAAATATTTCTTTGTATTGTTGTCTCAATTCAAAAATAGGCGACATATCCACCTCGTTAAACGTCGTAAGCATGGCCGTTTCATTTTTGGCGGCCACCAAGCGTTCTGCAACTTTTCGGCGGAGCATGGAGAGTTTAGTGCGTTTAACACCGCGTCCTTCAGTGTCAATTTTTTTACCCATTGAAGGAACTGCTTTTATAGCATCATCTTTTGTAATGCGGCCATCTCTTCCTGTGCCAGTGATTGTACCGGCATCAATCTCTTTTTCAGCTAAAATTTTCTTAGCTGCTGGGCTGGCAGTCCCTGAAGCATAGGTTGATTTAGTGTCAACTGTTGGGGATGGCGGCTGAACTACAGGGGCCGGTGTTTCCTGAGTGTTGGAATCGGAGTTACCCTCCGGTTTTAAAGCCGTAGTATCTATAAGACAAACAACAGAGCCAACGGCAACGGCATCGCCTTCTTCAGCTTTAAGCGTAATGGTTCCACTCACCTCTGCGGGCAACTCTAGCGTCGCTTTATCGCTATCGACCTCAGCGATGGCTTGGTCTTTTTCAACGTAATCGCCATCCTGCACCAACCATTCTGCTATTTCAACTTCAGTTATGGATTCACCCGGCGAAGGCACTTTCATTTCTAAAATCATAAGGTTTGATTTTGGTAAAGACCCTTGAAAATTTTGTTATTCAGTTATAAAATTCAAAGTTACTATTATATTCAATCTCTCCCAATATTTTTAAAAATATTTTGTTGAAGATTTTAGTGGAGTTTAAGGTATTTGATGTATCCTCAAATGTGTAAAATTAAGACCTATTTCTTGACAACTCGCTTGTAGATACTTTGGTTTTGGACGCTTATTTTAATCATATATACACCATTACTGAGAGACCCCATCGGAATCACTTTTTTTGAAGTATTGAGAATTTCCCTGCCATTTAAGTCAAATAACGTATAGCTCAAATCTTCTCTTATAGTGTCTATAAATAATATGTCCTCGACTGGATTTGGATAGAGTTTTATAAGGTCTAATTCAATATTTGGAGTACCGAGAGAGTTTTGATTGGTGCAGAGTGTTAGTGAAAAGTCATTTAAAACTCCCGCGTCTACATTATAATAATCCCGAATACCAACAGTCCAGGTGCCCAAACTGCTTTTACCATCTAGATCGGATAGTGGTGTACCGGTGGGTTTGTAAATGCCAACAGATGGGCTTGAGCAGACAACATCTGTTGTCGCTTCATCGTCAAATGTAATGTCTAAATCATTTTCATTACTACAATATTCTTCATCGAGGAGTATGATTTGTGTTCCATCCGGATGCACAAGAATGATGTTTAAATCGCCAAGCCAATTATGACTAATATCAATGTTAAAATCAACATCTGAAATGATAACATCCTCGGTAACCTCAATAGTTTGGAATAAATAATCTCCGAATTCATTAGGTCCTGCACCGTCTGGTATGTCTAGGTTCAACTCAACTTCAGAAGCATAAGTATTACAGCTTCCTTCTTCTGAACTAATAGCGATGTTTTGTGTATTGATGTTAAAGAATATGTTATTAGAAGCTGCTACCATTATTCGACAGGTATCTGAGATAAAATCCGGAACGGTAATGTCATGACTTCCGTCGTTTGGGACATTAGTTGCCAAAAAGGTATTGTAACGGAGTCCATCTCTAGAAAACAAAATATCTACGTTGTCTTCATTTATACCGTTTGTTGTAGTCCCTGCAACTTCCCATGTGATAGTTTCAGTTGAACCAACAGTCCAAAATTGATCATTCCCATTTTGAGATGTAACTACAAATGGACCAGCGGATGAGACTACAGTTGCGGTCATCTGGTCTGTTGCTGTTTGCCCTCCATTAGAGTCATTATCTCTAACAGTAAGCTTAAAGTTTAGGTTGCGATTAACAGAAGCTAATTTCTCCCATTCAGTAGACACGCCTCCGTTTGAAATGATATCTGATATTCTTGGAATGTATCTGGTTGTGTTATTTGTTCCTTCAAAAGATCTAACAAGTGGTCCAGAATCGTTGGTTTCTTGAGGTACCCCAGCTTGGCCTAAATCGTATTGTTCCCAAGTATAAGTGTGTGTTGTAATTCCGTCAGAGTCAGTTGAGGTTCCAGTTAATTTGTAAGGGGTGGATGCAGGTATGATATAATCGTTTCCAGCATTAGAGGTTGGTGCAGTATTCCCTGAGGGGGTTTGTGTTGCACAGGTACTATTCCCATTAACAATATTATTCCACATCATTTGCAAACTTTTTTGATGAAAATAGGCATCGCTAGTGGATTGTACATTTTGGGGCGCACACAGCCCTGCATAGGCCATTATTGTTGTACCACTTCCGGGCTCGTATGCATTAGAGCCTGTTCTATTTCCATTACAACCCCCACTATTACCATTGAAAGTGTGCGGTGCACCAAATTGATGACCTAGTTCATGGGCAACATAATCCACATCAAAAGAATCTCCAACAGGACTATTTAAACCCGTAATTCCTCTTGCTTTAGATCCAGTACAGGGAGAATTAAGCTGTGCTAAACCTCCGCCACCTGTAGAAAAGGTGTGGCCAATATCATAGTTAGCAAAACCTATATTTGCATCAATCACAGTTTGACTTTGGTTTATTAACGCCCCAGCATTGCTATTTGTGAAATTATCAGAATTAATGAAAATAATACTTTCATTATTGGCAACAATAGTCATCGTAACAGATAAATCTCTTTCATAAATAAAATTATTTCTGTTAATGGTAACTACCATCGCTGCCAGAACGGCCGCTTTTTTACTTGATTCTGTGGCTGTTGTTGATAGTCCTGCTGCAGTCCAATGAAATTCAGCATATTCTACGGTGCAGGCTAGTGCCAATCTAAAATCACGCATAATACCATCATTCGCATTAGAATAGCTCGCATTAGCTGCATTTCGCTGTTGTATATTTTCTACTGTGGTGTCATCAAATTCACAAATCCATAGATTATCCAAAACAGGTAAATCTTTTTTGTAATAAATAATATATGAATCTAAATCTTTGGTATAAGGGTCAATAAATTGAGTTCCATAAGTATTATTGAATGACATGCTGTGAAGCCCTTGTGTTGTTATACTAAAACGGATGGTATTCGAAGGGTTTAAAATACTTTTCCCAGCATAAGTTTTTATGCTAGGGTATTTATCTTGAAGTGGCTTTTCCAAAATCGAAGCTTCAAAAACGCTAAAAGTTTCAAAAGAACCATGTGCAGTTGGAAAGTCGACAAACTTTGGTGAGATATTTACCTTACTTTTTCTCTGTGGAGCGTCTCTCAGATAATCCTTTAGTGCATCAATGTTTAAGTTATAGTACTGTGCTTTTTTAGGATTGGTTTTTCGGATTCTAAGTTCCTTTTTTGAGTTGTTTTCTTTGGTGGTTTTTGTCCAAAATATACGATCTTTTTGGGCAAATAAATTTAATGAGCAACACAGCAGTAAAAAAATCCAAAAATAACTAGTGTGATTTTTTATCATACAAATTTAATCTATTGGTTTTTCAAAAGTATTACTATTTTTACAACCTGTACCAACCATTCTGCTATTTTAACTTCAGTTATGGATTCATCCGGCGAAGGCACTTTCATTTCTAAAATCATAAGGTTTGATTTTTGTACAGACCCTTGAAGATTTTGTTATTCAGTTATAAAATTCAAAGTTACTATTATATTCAATCCTTCCCAATATTTTTAAAAATATTTTGTTGAAGTTTTTAGTGCAGTTTAAGTTATTTGATGTGATCTAAAATTTGTAAAATTCAGAACTATTTCTTGATAACTCGCTTGTAAATACTTTGGCTTTGAGCGTTTATTTTAATAATATATACACCATTACTGAGAGACGCCATCGGAATCACTTTTTTTGAAGTATTGAAAATTTCCCTGCCATTTAAGTCAAATAACGTGTAGCTTATATCTTCTCTTATAGTATCTATAAATAATGTTTCCTGAACTGGATTTGGGTAGAGTTTTATAAGGTCTAATTCAATATTTGGGGTGCCGAGAGAGTTTAGAGTGGTGCAGAATGTTAGTGAAAAGTTATTTAAAACTCCCGCGTCTGCATTGTAATAATCCCGAATACCAACGGTCCAGGTGCCCAAACTGCTTTTACCATCTAAATTGGATAGTGGCGTAACGGTAGGTTTGTAAATGCCAACAGTGGGGTTTGAGCAGACAACATCTAATGTCGATTCATCGTCAAATGTAATGTCTAAGTTATCTTCATTATTACAATATAGTTCATTGAGAAGAACGATTTGAGTACCATCAGGATGCTCAAGAATGATGTTTAAATCGCCAAGCCACGCATGACTTATATTAATTTTAAAATCAACATCTGAGATGATAACATCCTCTGTAACCTCAATAGTTTGGAATAAATAATCTCCGAATTCTTCGACTCCAGCACCTTCTGGAATATCCAAATTTAGGTTCTCGTCAGAATTGTAAACATAACAGTCCGTTGTTGGATAAAGATTTATAGCGAATGGAATTCTGTTTACAGCGTAAAAAATATGATTTGTTCCTTTTACCATTATCCTACATGATGCAGCTGGAGTAATAGGTGCTGTAATTTCTGCTGAGCCATTGTTCGAGACATTTGAGGCCAATATGATGTCAAAATTTTCACCACTGTCAATGGACAACAATATATCGACGGAATCCGCATTAATGCCATTAGTTGTGGTCCCCGCAACATTCCAAGTAATTGTTTGGGATGAACCGGGAACCCATGTTGTTAATGCATGGGTTTGAGAAGTTACCTCAAAAGAGGATCCAGTATCTACTACTTCAACCATCATTTGGTCGGTCGCAACCTGACCAGTGCCATTATCACCCAAAAAACCACTGCCATTGTCCCTCACCGTGAATGCAAAGTTAAGCATTCTTGCTACAGAGGGCGTTACTTCCCATGCTGAAGACAAATTGCCCGCTACCACGGTTTCTAATTTTGGGAAATACCGGATTGGAGAAGTAGAGGGCAATAGAGAGCGATACAACGGACCTTGAGACCAATCGGACTGCGGAGCACTATTGCTTGGGGCTTCTTCATTATCATTTTGAGACCAATTATAAGTCAATGATTCCAAACCGTCCGAATCAAATGAAGTCCCTGAAAGAAAAAAGGGTGTACTGGTAGGAATTATATAGTCATTCCCAGCATTCGCTGTTGGGGGTTGATTTTGAATACTTATACTATTATCGCATATCCCAACGTCGTAGTTGACATAATCATTGTATCCTGTTTTTATGAAACCACCAATATCTCTGATGTTGACATAATTAAAATGAGCGTCAGCGTTATTCTGAACATTAGGAGGACAAATCCCAGATGAAGCGTAGCCCATTATAGAACTACCGCTCGCAGGTTCTACTTCAGTATTATAGCCAGTGCGGTTACACGTATTCATGGTGTGAAATCCATAAAACTGATGCCCAAATTCATGGGCAACAACATCAATGAAAAGGGGATCTCCAACAGTGCTATTAAAGCCGGTCCAACCACGCCCCTTGTGAAAATCGTCCGGTGAGACTGCTGAACAAACACAGCCTATACATCCTGCGCTTCCAAATGCAAAGGTTAACCCTCCAATATCATACGTTGTGTCATTAAAGTTATGGCCAACATCATAATTGTTGACACCGATTACATCGTCAAGAGTTTCAGCGGATATTGTGCTGAATTCGATTTGTTCTGGTCCTACAGCAGGTCCATTCCATGGATCTGAAGAAGGGTCTAAATAAATGACCTGATCATTATTGGCAACGAATTCCAGACGAATGCCCAAATCGCGCTCAAAGATCTCGTTCACTCTGTTGATTGATGTGACCATGGCCGCAAGTACGTTTGTTTTTTGCTGTATCTCATCACCGCTACCGGCGAAAATTTGAGCGTATTCTCCTGTGCAACTCAATGCCAATATGTATTTTCTTAATTTTTGGTCGTCAATATCCCCAGCGCCATTGAAATTATTAGACAAGCGTTGTTCCATATTGTCTAGATCTGTTTCCACGAGGCATTCAAAATCTAAGTTCGTATTGTTAATGGCATCCTTTTCAAATACCATATGCAAGTTTGCATCATTTTTACTGTAGGGCTCGATATATAAAGCAGAACGACGACCAGAAGAGGACAGTGCATGAAACCCTAATGGACTCAAGCTAAAGCGCAAGGTCGCTGTGGGGTCCTTCAACCCAACCCCTTTATAAGTTCTGATCGAGGAATAACGGTTTTGTAAATCTGGGTGCATAATGGAAGATTCCACCACTTTAAAAGAAGACAGTTTTCCAGAGGCATCTGGAAGTTGAATCAAGACGTATTGATCTGCATTCCCGCTCCCAGTATCCTCTAACTTTGATTGTAATAATTCTAAATTTAACCGAAATAGCTTATACGTTTTTAAGGCGTTTTCTTTATCTGATAACTTAGTGGATTTATTTTGGGCGTCTTTACGCACTGGCTCCCATAAAAGAGTTGTTTGAGCAAAAGCTTCAATACAAAAAATGAATAGTATTGTTACAAAATATTTTTTCATAATAGGTTATATCCTGTTATTTGAAGCTAATGTAACAAAAGTATCGCTTAATAAATTGAAAATACAAAAAGGTTAACAATTAACTCCGTTAAATACTCAGTTAAAATTGCAAAATATGTTGGCTCAATACGTTCAAAAACTGCAAAGGTAAATAGAAGTCCTAAGTATTTTTTAACTTCGATTTTTTACGCTGATTATCCTTTGTTTTATCAAAGACAAAATCGAGGATCTCTTGGTGTCTGCGTTTTGAACGCGTTGCACTTCCTGCGGCTGGAGCACTGTAACTGCGTCTGGAGGCGACGCGCCAATTTTTGGCGGCTTCAACATGCATTAACATATGGCCATAAGCGCCCATATTTCGGGGCTCCTCTTGAGCCCAAACAACATCTGAGGCTTGTTTATACTTCAATAAAACAGAAGCAATGTCAACTTCGGGAAGCGGAAATAATTGCTCAATGCGGACCAGAGCAACATCAGTCCGGGCCAGTGATGTTTTGGCTTCTAATAAGTCATAATAAAACTTACCGGTGACAAAAACGACTGTTTTAATTTTAGACGCTTTGGCTGATACGTCATCTATCAATGGTTGGAAACGGCCATTTGAAAAGTCTTCTACTGTAGAAATGACTTTAGGGTGTCTTAACAAACTTTTTGGTGTAAAGACGATTAGGGGTTTTCTATAGTCTGATTTTAATTGGCGGCGCAATAAGTGGAACATATTGGCAGGAGTAGAACAATCGACAACAAACATATTATTTTTAGCACACAATTGGAGGTAACGTTCCATGCGCCCTGAGGAGTGTTCGGCGCCCTGACCTTCATAACCATGTGGCAATAACATGACAATACCATTGGGCGTTTTCCATTTGTTTTCACCACTGGAGATGTACTGATCAATCATGATTTGAGCGCCATTGCTAAAATCGCCAAATTGCGCTTCCCAAATGGTTAGCGTATTTGGACTTGCCATGGCATACCCATAATCAAAACCAACAACCCCATACTCAGACAGTAAGGAATTATAAATTTGAAATTGACCTTGGTAGTTAGATATGTTGTTAAGCAATAATAACTCTTCTTCGCTATCCTCGGCTTTGACCACGGCGTGGCGGTGTGAAAACGTCCCGCGTTCCACGTCTTGACCAGAGATTCGAACATCAAAACCTTCCTCCAGCAGCGATCCATAGGCCAAATGTTCGGCCATGGCCCAATCCAACTTATCATTGTCAAACATCGTTAGTCTGGATTGCACCAATCGCTCAATTTTTCGAATGAACTTTTTACCCTCAGGCA
>PAQB01000019.1 GCA_002709185.1 Flavobacteriaceae bacterium | reverse complement strand
TGATCATTTGTTTGAGTTATATTCTAATAAAAAATTAAGTCCTTCTAAAAGAAAATTTGAGACAGCAAATATGCTAATTTTAAATTGTTTACACAAGAAATTCGCATCACCTCCTGATAATATTACTCTCAAACCGGAATATTTAGATTTGTATGATGCTACAACCCCTTCTATTTCATTAACAACGCCCAAAACAACGCCTGAGTGAATCGCGCTTTGGGTTGTGTCCCCGACGATATGGGTTGGTATAGTGGGCTCAAGTAGCGGAAGACGATCGGTATTCTCATACAGTGCCTTGTAGCGCATCTGGATCCCGGGTGAGATAGCGCCCCCGTGATAATTCGATTTGGCATCAACAAAATCATAGGTGATACAAGTCCCTGCATCTATAATTAAAACATTTTGGTTGGCGTATTTACATACCGCTGCAGCAACCAGCGCCATACGGTCTGGACCGAGTGATTCTGGGGTTTGGTACAGGTTTACAAAAGGAAACTTACTTTTCGAGTCTAAAAAAAATAGCTTATAGGAACTGAAAATTTTACTAAAATGACTGCGGTCAAAGGCCACAACTGAGGCTACATAAATTTGCTTAATCTTTGGAAAACGATTTAATATCTCTAAAACAGAATGCTCCAAGTCATTGGCTTTTTCACGACGTAAAAAGATCAATGTTTGTTTTTCAAAAACAGCTAATTTAACACTTGAATTTCCAATGTCTACAATTAAGTTCATAAGATGTTCTAGACTGTAAATTTACAAAACCATTTTTTTAATTATTTACTTTGGGAATACTAAAATTGCATTATATTTGCTGCTGCATTATGCGGGGTACCTTAGCTCAGTTGGTAGAGCAACGGACTGAAAATCCGTGTGTCCCTGGTTCGATTCCTGGAGGTACCACACAATCCCATTCAATTGAATGGGATTTTTTTTAAAAAAAACTTCAACCATTAAGTCTTTAAAACTTAAATTAACAATTCACTTTAGCAAATTAATCTTTTTATTGTCATATTTGTGTAAATACCTGCAATCTTCAAATTTTTATTTAGATGTTGAAAAAACTGTTAATTTTATTTGCTTGTACATTAATTTTTACATTTTTCACTAAATGTGAAACAACTGCTAATAACAATGAAGATTCAACAACTATAGGAGACATGAAATCTTCGACTGGGGCGAAAGATCTTGATGTAAAAAAAACACCCCTTCTTGAAGTCAATAACACAGCTGAAAAAATTATAGAAGATTGGACGGCTCTATACGTCTTAAAAAATGAAATTATAAAACTGAAAGAAGATAATACGTCTATTTTCGAATTACAAAAAAATGACATCAAGCAACTTTTTATAAACCTTGAAATCAATATGCCAAATTTGTTAAATACAAATAACATTTGGGCACGCATCAAAGTTTTAGAAACAAATGCCTACCAATTCTATGAAGCCTCTACAAATCACCCAGAAGGATCCAGGCGAATTAAAGAAACCAAAAACAATACCCTTCGCGCATACGATATTCTAATTCACCAAATAAATAAAACGTATGAAAAATCTATACAATCAGTTTATAAAATTAGCAATTAATTAGACATTTTTTTTGAAATGATTTGTGCGAAAGAAACATAATGTCCTAATCTGAATCTGTTTCGGGTTTTTGACTGGCAATTGCATTTTTAGCCAAAGTTGCTAAGTTAAAATTAGGAACTACAGCTAGAGTAGCATCTAATAATTCAATTGCGGCCTCGTGATTTGTCTCCGGATTTTCTTTGAACTTAGCAATGGCTTTTAAATACATAAACCCTGCCTTAAGCGGAACTTGGTAGGGTGTTTGAGTTTCGTAATAAGGCTTCATCATCTGCTCCGTACTGTTGGCAATACCATAGGTGATGTTAAGGTTAGCACCCATAATGTCATTGGTTGAGATTTTTAAATCAGCCAACTCATAAGCCAAACTTGCAGTGGGTAGTCTTTTAAACAACAGCTCATACTGCTCAAGTGCGCGAGCGGGCTCATTTAATGACTTTAAAGAGACCGCCTTAACTTCTAATGCCATATTACTATCTAATGTGTCTTTTTCAATTCCCAAAAGGTTCAATGCTTGTAAATATTTTCCTTCATTCATGTAATAAGCTGCAAGCGTGTCCTTTCTAGCGATATTAGGCTCTAAAACCAAAAGATGTGTCATGGCATTTATAATGCCTTGAACATCCCCTTGTTTTTGCATTTGTGCATAATACATCTTGTAATGATCAATTAATTCTGAGTCGGATTGTGCAAAACTCCAATGAGAGGAACAAAGCAAACAAATATAAAGTAGCGTAATTTTAAATTTCATAGCCTTTAATTAAAAAGTCAAATTTAAAAGATTTTTTTTAATTAAAGTCATAAAAAAAGCACCCTTCCAGGGTGCTTTTTCAAAATTAACCAATTTAACTTTTAAAAAAAATGTAATAGAAATATTACTGGTGTAAAAATACATTCGAATCACATACTATACAAGGCTCATGTAATAAACGGCCGCATAATGTAATAAACGGCCACATGGCGTAATAAGCGGGGAAAAAAGAAATTAATTATCCCCGTTTCACTAATGCATAAAAATCATTTTCGAGAGCCAAATAGCCTTGGTCGTACACAAAAAAATAGGTATTCCCGGACTTTGTCATATAAATACTAGTGAAATAACTAAAATCGAATCCTAATGCCACAAGCTGGGCGCGCGGTTTTTTTGTTTTTTGTTGTGGATTGAGTTGTTCAAGAATGCGCCAATTTTTACGCAAACGATTATTGATATTACGAATCAAATTCTTTTGATCTTTATTGATGCGGTTGTTAAAAGTATTGCGACAACCATCACTGCAGAATTTTTTATCTGTTCGGCCAATAATTTTATCACCACACTCTGGACACTGTTTTTCTCGCATTTCATCTTTTTTATAAACATACAAAATAATAAATTATAAGCGACAACAAACGATTACAAACGAAAGCAAACAACAAACAACCGACTAAGTCAAATGTCCAAATGTATGTTTGCAAAGTCGAAACGTTCGATAGAATAACTGTTAAATCTATAAAATATATATTATGAATACACTGAGAAATAAAGTACAGTTAATTGGAAACCTAGGGAATGACCCAGAAATCGTCACCCTTGACAATGGTAAAAAATTAGCAAAATTTTCACTGGCTACCAATGAACATTACAAAGATAAAAATGGAGAAAAGCAATCCAAGACACAATGGCACAATTTAATCGCATGGAATAAAACAGCTGATTTGATTGAGCAGTATGTTACAAAGGGTAAGCAAATTGCAATTGAAGGAAAGTTAAGCTCAAGAAGTTATGACGATAAGGAGGGTGAGAAACGCTACACCACGGAAGTGATAGTCAATGAGCTTTTATTGCTGTAAATTAAAAACAAAAAACCCACGAAATGTGGGTTTTTTGTTTTTATAGAAATTTAGGACGAAACGCGCTGTGACAACGTTGAGTCAATCAAAACCGTTTGATCCGTATTTTGTTTACTTTCAAGTTGCGCTAACAACATTTTTGCTGCAGTTTCACCCATTGTATAACTGTGTTGATTAATGGTCGTGAGCGCTGGGGTTAAATAGGGCGCAATGCGCTCACTCATATATCCAATGACTGCAACGTCTCTTGAGATGTTTTTACCTAATTCACTGGCCACTTTGTAGGCTGCAAAAGAGGCATCAGTGTCCAGTGCTATGACAGCATCAAAAGTATTGTTCAGTGCGTAATCTTTCAAAACATTTTCAATTTCATCGCGATTTGCTTTCAAAACAACGGAGGGTAGTCCTGCTTCTTCCATGGCTTTTTGGTACCCTTTTGTTCTTTGTTTACCAACATTTAAATTATTAATTGCAGAAACTAAAATGATCTGATTTCTTTTAGATCTTAAGAGATTATTTGTAGCTTCTGAAATTGCTGTATAATCATTGGTTTTTATTTTGGTACAAGGAATGGAATCAATAACACGGTCAAACATAACAATGCTTTTTCCTTCATTCATTGCATCTTCATAATGACTGAAGTTTTTTACTGTTTGTGTTTCCTCAGAGACAGCCACAATAAAACCATCGACTACACCATTGCTCAACATGTCAAAATTTCCCACTTCTTTTTTATGAGACTCTCTAGTAAAGCAGACTATAGCGGTGTACTCAGATTTTGAAATTACACTTTCTATGCCGTACAATGCTCTTGCAAAAAAACTATTTTGAACAGAAGGAATGATTACCGCAATAGTATTAGTCCGTCCTGATTTTAATCCCAATGCAATTTTATTAGGACGATAGTTGTACAACTTTGCTATTTTAACCACGCGCTTTTTGGTCGCATCACTTATTTCATGACTGTCATTAAGTGCCTTAGAAATTGTAGAAATAGAAAGTTCTAATATAGACGCTAATTCTTTTAAAGTTGTCCTGCTGCTCGCCATAGTTTTAAGATTATAAATTTTAAAAATTAGGGTATCGCTTTAATTAAATTTAAAATTTCAGTTTGGTGAAATCCTAATTCGAATACGCGCTCATGCCATGTTCATGTATATCCAAACCTTCCAACTCCTCTTTCTCACTCACACGTATTCCCAGAGTAACTTTTAGGGTTCCTAAGATCAAAAACGATACCACAATACAAGCAATCGCATAAGCTGCGACCCCTGTAAGTTGACTCAAAAATTGATCCGCGGATGCAAGTGCACCAAAAAGGCCTACAGCCAATGTTCCCCAAATACCACAGACCAAGTGAACGGCAATGGCGCCAACCGGATCATCTAATTTTAAACGGTCAAAAAACGAAACAGCAGCTACGATTAACAAACCTGCAATAGCACCAATTAAAACAGCATCTGTTGGGCTCATTTGGTCAGCACCAGCGGTTATTCCAACGAGACCTCCTAGGATGCCATTTAAAAACATTGTTAAATCTAAATTTTTGAAAACAATTGTCGAAATAATTGCTGCAAATACCCCTCCAGCTGCCGCGGCAATAGAAGTCATTACTAAAGTCAAAGAGGTTAATTCTGGGTCGGCTGAAAGCACAGATCCGCCATTAAATCCAAACCACCCTAACCAAAGAATCAAAACACCTGCAGTGGCTAGGGGAATGTTATGACCTGGAATGGCTTGAACTTTACCCTCTTTTATTTTACCAATTCTGGCGCCTAGGAGAATGACTGCCACAAGGGCTGCCCACCCCCCGACAGAATGTACTAAAGTAGATCCTGCAAAATCATAAAAAGGCGTTTCAAGTTGTTGTAAAAAACCGCCACCCCACTTCCAAGACCCTAGGATTGGATAAACAAATCCAACATAAAAAACTGTAAAAATCATGAATGGGAAAATTTTCATACGCTCCGCTACAGCACCCGAGACAATAGTTGCAGCTGTAGCCGCAAACATGCCCTGAAACAGAAAATCTGTCCAATATGTATAGCCTTCATTGTAGGCCAAATCTAAGGTGCCTTCAATTAATGGTGCTTGGAGCCCAAAGCCTGCAAAACCAAAAACACCTAGGGCGCCTTCCGCAAATCCTGGGTACATTAAATTGAAGCCCACAATGCCATAGAGTAATAGCCCCGTAGTAATAATGAATATATTTTTAAATAATATATTGATCGTGTTTTTCTTTCGAGTCAAACCGATTTCTAAAAAGGCAAATCCCATGTGCATAAAAAATACAAGCGCCGTACAAATCATCATCCATACGTTGTTCGTTGTTAGTTCCATAATTTATATCTTAATTTTAATGTATTGGTTAATTAATTAGTTTAGAGTATTTCCTCCACTTTCTCCAGTTCTTATTCGGTAAGCTTCCTGAATATCGCTTACAAAAATTTTACCGTCTCCAACTTCACCTGTAGAACCGGATCCCAAAATAGCATTAACAGTAGGTTCTAAAAAACTGTCATTGACTACAATTGATAAAAAACGACGTTGGATGTCACTTGTGCTGTATGAAACACCACGGTACACGTGGCCTTCTTTTTCATTTCCTATACCAGTGACATCCCAGTAAGAAAAAAAATTTACTCCAACCTCATGGAGGGCTTTTTTAACCACAGAAAACTTAGATTTTCTAATGATTGCTTCAACTTTTTTCATAATTTGTTTGTTTAATTTTGAATTTTCAAAAGTATTCAAAAATGAATCAACTTCATCAGAAATCATAACATAAAAAGAAATTTTATCAAATAATTAGTAAACATCATATTTTTAAATGAATTATGTAAACATAAATTATAAAACAAAAAAAAGCCTTAGGATTAAACTAAGGCTTTTGAATTTGATATTTAATCAAAACTAAAAAAAAATATTCATAAAATTAGGGTTAATTTATTCTCTTATTCTTTTACCAGCATATGGTAAATCTCCATGTTCAGACATACTTAGGCCTTCTAACTCTTCTTCTTCACTGACTCTTAAGCCCATAGTTGCTTTCAAAATTGCAAAAACTACAAAAGAAAGAAGAACAGCCCATAATGCATATGAAACTGCACCTGTTAATTGAACCACAAATTGATCAGCACCAGCTCCATTGAAAATACCTATGGCTCCATCAGCATCAACACCCCAGAGGCCTATCACAATAGTACCCCAAAAACCAGCGACGCCATGTACAGAAAATGCACCAATGGCATCATCAATTTTAAGTTTTTTCTCAACAAATTCAATTGAAAAAACAACGATTATACCACCAATTAAACCAGCCATCATAGCTCCAAACTCAGTCATATTTCCACAACCTGCAGTTATACTGACTAATCCAGCCAATGCACCATTCAATGTGTGTGACAAATTTGGCTTACCGAGGTATATCCATGTTGTAAATAAGGCACCTAGAGCACCCGCAGCAGCAGCTATATTTGTACTTACAACAACAGCTGATGCACCAATGGCATCGTCTCCTCCCCATGCTAATTGAGAACCTCCATTAAATCCAAACCAACCCAACCAAAGAATAAATACACCAAGTGTGGCTAAAGTTAAATTGTGACCAGGAATAGGAACTACTTTTCCATCAACATATTTACCAATACGAGGACCTACCATATAAGCAGCTACTAATGCAGCAAAACCACCTACACCATGGACAATAGAAGAACCGGCGAAATCAATGAATTCAGCGTTAAAAAAGTAATCATCGGTATTATTCAACCAACCACCATTCCATTCCCAACCACCAGCAATTGGATATATGATTGCAGTCATTACAACAGTAAAGATTGCGTATGTTGAAAATTTTGTACGACCTGCAATTGCTCCGGAAACAATTGTAGCGGCAGTGGCTGCAAACATGGTTTGAAAAAACAAATCTGCACCATCACCTTGAAAAAGTCCAGACCAGAAAAACCAACCGTTTGAAGTTTCACCATACATTAATGAGTAACCGACAAGCCAATAAGTGATTGTACCAACACAAATATCAAGCATATTTTTCATGGCAATATTGACTGCATTTTTAGATGCAGTCATACCGGATTCAACCAAGGTAAATCCAGCCTGCATAAAGAATACTAGGATACCAGATAAAAGCATCCATAACATTCCCATGTCGCCTTCGACAGAAGCGGTATCTTGGATTAGAAGGGGGAGATTTGTAAATAATGAATTGATCATAGTAATTTAATTATTTTATAAAAGTGACGTTAAAGTTAAAGCACTTTTTTTGGTTAATAGAAGTTCCAAAAATATATTTTTACATCAAATACCCGTGAATTTAAAGGGTATTTTTTATAATTTTTATTTAATTAATAATTTTAACCCCATTATTTTAGGGGCTATATAAAATAAAATATGTTTTTTTATAAATCCAAAAAAGAAGGCCCAGTACATTGATTTAAAAATCAGAAAAATACAAACATAAGTGAAGGGGGTAAACTCATTACATACAGTTAAAATTCTGAAAAATAATGACTAGGCTACAGATCTTATTTCATTTAATGTAGCTTCTTAAATTAATCAATGGATTGAACTAGTAGATGATTGGACGTGACATATCGAACCGCCTTTGAAGCTCTCAATAAAAGTTTAGGGTTAGTCCTAAACCTATCCAAAGTTCAGCAGCGGTTCTCATGTATTCTCTTGCCTACGGTACCTGGTCTTGTCCCGAACCCTGATGCCACACGGTATATTGTGCTGGCAAGAGAATTTATATTTCAACAGCATATATCCCCGAAAGGACCGTTAAGAGAGATAAGCAAAATCTTTAAAAACCCAGCGTTTTATTCTAATTTATAAATGCCTTTTATCTGCATTGTTTTTTAATTGCCATAAAAAAAATGGGGACATAAAATTGTATGCGACTTATTTAATTGGTCTATCTTACACTCTATCGAAAACACTAAAACTGTTTGTGAATTTTAGTCAAAGGAAAAACAAACTATCAAAAAACACAAGTACCATGTAACCTGCCAAGGATTTCGTGTAATAAACGGGCAAATTGATGTCATAAACGGGAGAAATGATAGTTACTCAGGAATAAGTGAAGGCTCTGATTACAAAATTAAAACTTAGTAAAATTTTTTTCTGCCTAAAAAATCTTTAACTGATATTCAATCCTGATATGGTTTCAAGACTAGAATCCGGCTCTATGAAGATCAGGGCTCCATTTGCTGATTTTCCCATCAAAATCATCCCTTGGCTTTCAATACCTCGTAATATACGTGGCTTTAAATTACAGAGAACTGTAACCTTTTGGCCTAAGACTTCACTTGCCGCGTAATCCATTGCAATTCCAGAAACAATGGTACGAACCTCATCTCCAATGTCTACTTTTAAAACCAATAACTTTTTGGTTTTAGGCATTTTTTCAGCTGCGACAACAGTCCCAACACGAAGATCCATTTTAGAAAAATCTTTAAATGGGATATTTGGCTTTTGAGCTTCAACATTAAGCTCCTTGTTATTTTCTGCCTTGCTATCCTTTAGTTTTTGAAGCTGCGCTTCAATTTGAATATCTTCAATTTTGGTGAACAACAAATTGGCTTTTCCAATGCAATGTTGCGCCACTAGAAGAGTTTGCCCCTCTTCAATCGCTTCCCAAGAGGGCTTCGTGTTAAACTTCAGCATGCCCTGTAATTTTTTAGCTGTAAAGGGTAAAAAGGGTTCAGACAACACTGCAAGCCCAGCAGCAATATGTAAGGCAGTATTCATAATGGTTTGAACTCGCTTCGGATCGGATTTAATGACTTTCCAAGGCTCCTGATCGGCCAAATATTTATTTCCAGTACGAGCCAAATTCATCAAAATTTGACTGGCCTCACGGAAGCGGAAGCGATCTAGAGATGATTGTAATGATTTTGGTGTATTTTGAAGCATTTCTAAAACAGCAGTATCCTCGCCAATCAAATCTACTGGCTCAGGGACTTTGCCTTCATAATATTTGTGCGTAAGCACCAAAACACGATTGATAAAGTTCCCATAAATAGCAACCAACTCATTATTGTTTCGCGACTGGAAATCCTTCCAAGTAAAATCATTGTCTTTGGTTTCTGGAGCTGTCGCTGTGAGCACATAACGAAGTACGTCCTGCTGCTCGGGAAAGTCTTTAAGGTATTCTGGCAGCCAAACGGCCCAGTTTTTTGAGGTGGATAGTTTTTTCCCTTCAAGGTTCAAAAATTCATTTGCAGGCACATTCTGAGGTAATATATAACTGCCCTCAGCTTTAAGCATCGCTGGAAAAATAATACAATGAAACACGATATTGTCTTTTCCTATGAAATGCAATAAGGTAGTATCTTTAGCCTTCCAGTAGGGTTCCCAGTCTTTTCCTTGGGAAAGTGCCCATTCTTTGGTTGATGAAATATAACCTATTGGAGCATCAAACCATACATACAAGACTTTACCCTCAGCCCCTTTGACAGGAACGGGAATTCCCCAGTCTAAATCTCGGGTTACAGCACGAGGCCGTAATCCATCATTGATCCAAGAGAGGCATTGTCCATACACATTAGGCTTCCAGTCATCTTTGTGCTCATTTCCAATCCAATTTTTTAAAAATTCCTGGTGTTGATCAAGAGGCAAATACCAATGTTTGGTAGATTTCAACTCAGGAGTTTTACCTGAAATGGCTGACTTTGGGTCAATTAAATCCGTAGCATTATGACTGGTTCCACAAGCTTCACACTGATCGCCATAGCTTTCCGTATTCCCACATTTTGGACAGGTTCCAATTACAAACCGATCGGCTAAAAACTGCTGAGCATCTGCATCGAATAACTGATTTGAAGTTTCTTCAACAAAAGCCTCTTTTTCATGAAGTTTTTTAAAAAAATTAGAAGCCGTTTCGTGGTGAATTGCTGCTGAAGTTCTTGAATAATTATCAAACGAGATTCCAAATTCATTGAATGAGTCTTTGATAATCTTGTGATAGCGGTCGACTACATCTTGCGGGCTTATCCCCTCTTTTTTAGCTTTTAGGGTGATGGGTACACCATGCTCATCACTACCACATATAAAGGCCACATCACATCCCTGCAATCGCAGGTAGCGCGCATAAATATCCGCGGGGATGTAAACCCCAGCTAAATGGCCGATATGAATAGGACCATTGGTGTAGGGTAAAGCGGCCGTGAGTGTGTAACGTTTTGACATTTTTCAGATTGTAATAACAAAAATACACAAATAAAGCAGCAATCTGAACAGAACCCAAGAGAATTTTATATCTTTACATAAAGCCCTTTGAAATGCATTTTAAATCTTTATTTTACGTGCTGCTTTTCATGAGTTGTTCGTATAGTAAATCTTCAAAAATTACTTTTAAAACTCCTCAAACTATGGCGTCAAAAAAATACATTCGCCCAGCGATACTTCAAGTTGGAGACACAATTGCCATTGTAGCACCCGCAGGGATTTTAAAGAGCAGAAAAAAAACTATTGAAGCCGCCCGAATCCTTTTAAAAAGCTGGGGGCTGGTTCCGGTTTTAGGTCCACATTTGTTTTCTGAAAATCATCATTTCGCCGGCACTGATACGCAAAGGCTCAAAGACCTACAGTGGGCCTTAGACACACCCAATGTTAAAGCAATTTGGTGTGCCCGCGGTGGCTATGGCAGCATGCGAATTATGGATGAATTGAATTTTGAAGCCTTTAAGAAAAATCCTAAATGGTTGGTTGGTTACTCCGACGTTACCGCCCTACACAATCAGCTTCACAATTTGGGATATGAAACGCTTCACGCCATGATGCCCGTTAATATGGAAGAAGACGCCAAGGCCATTGAAACTTCATTGAAATCCCTAAAAGCTGGTCTATTTGGGGCTTTAGCTAAACACAGAATAAAACCAAATAGATTCAATAGACCAGGGGGTGCCAAAGGCGTTTTGACGGGTGGCAACCTCACGCTTTTGACAGCACAACTTGGAAGTGCATCGCAATTAGATACGCGCAATAAAATTTTATTCATTGAAGAAATTGGAGAATATAAATACCACATTGACCGCATGTTGCAAAGTCTCAAACGCGCCGGTTATTTTGACCATTGTAATGGGATTATTGTGGGCGACATGATGGATATTAAAGCCAATTCACCGGCTTGGGGAACTGGCATAGAAGAATTAATCCTAAATGTTTTGGACCCCTATGACTTCCCGATTGCTTTTGGAATTCCTGCTGGTCATAAGCCTGAAAATCGTGCTTTAATTTTTGGGCGGTCCATTGATCTTAATGTTACCAAATCTGAAACTGTAATACGCTTTTAAAACCTACTAAACATGAATACTTCCTACAAACTGGGTCGCCAAGGCGAGGCTAGGGCTGCGGCGTTTTTAAAGCAAAAAAATTACCGCATTCTAGAAAAAAATTACCGCCACAGAAAAGCAGAGGTTGATCTAATTGCGCTTAAAGATAATCTATTGATTGCAGTGGAAATTAAAACGCGATCTACTGGATTCTTCGGAGCTCCGGAAACATTTTTAAAACGGCAACAGCAGCAGCGCATTGTGGAGGCCATCGATTTTTATGTTAAAGAAAATCAATTAGGCGTAGAGGTCCGATTTGACATTGTCAGCCTAATTAAAGTCGGCAATGGCTTTGAGATAAAACATCTCAAAAATGCATTTTATCATTTTTAAAGAAATGATTGAATCTCAATATTTTCTAAATTAATCCACAATGGCCTCTAAACATTGCAGCCCTTTTTGGACAGAGCTTACATCACTGAAAGTCAATAACAAACGAAGCCCGGATCGTGTTTGTTTCTCCTTTAATGAGCAAATCTTTGGATGCTTTTGAACATGATTTAGAATTTTTAAAAATTGTGGTGAATCAAAAAAGGAGCTATTTTGGTCGGTGATGAAGTATCCGACAAACTTATGCTGCTTCATTAATATTTTCTCAAGACCTAGTGCGATGCCTAACCACTTCATTTTTACGCTGTCTAATAAATCCACAACTTCCGTGGGCAATGGGCCAAAACGATCTACCAACTCTAATTCATAGGTTTTAAGTTCCTTCGGCGTTTTTAATCCATTGAGTTTGGTGTAGAGACGCAAACGCTCCGAAATATTATTCACATAATCATCTGGAAAAAGCAATGAAAAATCCGTATCAATTGTCAATTCTTTGACATAGATTTTAGGCTCAGTATCTTTACTGAACAAATGTTCAAATTCATTTTCTTTGAGTTCATCGATGGCTTCGTTGAGAATTTTTTGATAGGTTTCAAATCCAATGTCGTTGATAAATCCACTTTGTTCCCCGCCCAATAAATCTCCAGCACCTCTAATCTCTAGGTCTTTCATTGCAATGTTAAAGCCACTGCCAAGTGCGGTATATTGTTCCAAAGCGGAAATGCGCTTGCGGGCATCATTGGTCATGGCATGATAGTCCGGGGTGATAAAGTAACAAAACGCTTTTTTATTGCTTCGCCCCACCCGACCGCGCATTTGATGCAAGTCACTCAGACCAAAATTATTGGCATTGTTTATAAAAATCGTATTGGCGTTGGGAACATCCAGCCCACTTTCAACAATTGTAGTGCTCACCAAGACATCAAACGCGCCCTCCATAAAATTAAGCATGAGTTGCTCTAATTTTTTGCCCTCCAATTGTCCATGACCAACTGCAATTTTAGCATCTGGTACCAAGCGCTGAATCATACCAGCTACCTCCCGAATATTTTCGATACGATTGTGAATAAAAAAGACTTGTCCAGCACGCTGAATCTCATAACTGATAGCATCTCTAATAATGGTTTCACTCAGTCTTATTACATGACTTTCAATGGGATATCGATTGGGTGGAGCCGTAGTAATAACAGATAAATCTCGGGCAGCCATAAGACTGAACTGCAAAGTCCGAGGAATGGGTGTTGCAGTTAAGGTGAGAACATCTACATTATCTTTAAGGGTTTTAAGTTTGTCCTTTACAGCCACTCCAAATTTTTGTTCTTCATCTACAATAAGTAGCCCTAAGTCCTTGAACTGCACTGATTTGTTGACCAATTGATGGGTGCCAATAATAATATCTAAAGCGCCTGTGCTTAACTGCTCCAGCGTTTCGCGTTTTTGTTTGGCTGTTTTAAAACGGTTTAAATATCCAACTGTCACAGGGAATGCTTTCAAGCGCTCACCAAAAGTCTTCGCATGCTGAAAGGCTAAAATGGTCGTTGGAACCAAAACGGCAACTTGCTTTCCATTATCAACAGCTTTAAATGCAGCACGGATGGCCACCTCCGTTTTACCAAAACCAACATCACCACAAACCAAACGGTCCATGGGTCGTTCGCTTTCCATATCTGCTTTTATGGCGGCGGTGGATGTTATTTGATCGGGGGTGTCTTCATAAACAAATGAAGATTCCAACTCCAATTGCATGGCACTGTCAGGGCGGTATTGATAGCCTTTTTGCAATTTGCGTTTGGCATACAATTTTATTAAGTTAAAGGCAATTGCTTTGACCCTTGACTTGGTTTTTTGCTTTAAAGTCTTCCAAGCCTTACTCCCCAACTTATAAATTTTGGGAGGTTTGCCATCCTTCCCATTAAACTTAGTGATTTTGTGCAGCGAATGAATACTCAAATATAAAATATCGCGTTCACCATAAAATAACTTTATGGCTTCTTGAGATTTGCCTTCAATGTCAATCTTTTTAAGCCCTCCAAACTTCCCAATACCGTGGTCGATGTGGGTGACATAGTCCCCAACCTCTAAACTGTTTATTTCTCTCAACGTGATGGCCTGCTTCTTGGAAAATCCATTCTTGAGCTTGAATTTGTGATAGCGCTCAAAAATTTCGTGGTCGGTATAACATGCAATTTTCAAGTCGTGATTGACGAAGCCTTGGTGTAGTGAAAGTACTAAAGTTTTATAATGAACTGCCGATTCATGCTCCTGAAAAATATCGTGAAAGCGTTGGGCTTGCTGTGCATTTGCACAACAAATATAGTTTTCAAATCCACCAGCATGTTTTTGATTGAGGTCGTCAATTAAAAGTTTAAATTGCTTATTAAATGCAGGCTGAGGACTTACATTAACTTCCACAATGTGTTCTAGCCCAGTGTTGTAAAATATCTCTGATCCCAGCTCAAAGATTGAAAACTTCTGTAGAGATTGCTTAAAATCATCTGAAGTACAAAAAAGGGCATCGGGATCGCTGTAATGAATGGACTCAGACAACAATTTATAGGCTGATTTTGCTTTTTCAAAAAGAACGTCAGTAGTTTGAAATAAAGCAGGTAGGTTTTGAGCCCAAACAATGGTATTTTTCGGAATGTACTGGAAAAATCCAATCCGATTTTCACGCTTTGATTTATGTTCAATATTTGGAATTATTTGAAATTTGGTGCAGGGTTTGATGGAAAGTTGGGAAGCGATATCAAAAGTACGAATGCTTTCTACCTCATCCCCAAAAAACTCAATGCGATAAGGCGAATCATTGGCAAATGAAAAGACATCTATAATGCCACCACGGATGGAAAACTCCCCAGGATCAGTGACAAAATCTACTCGCTTGAATTCGTACTCAAAAAGCATATTGTTTACAAAATCAAGACTCAACATATCGCCAACACTTATTTTTAAAGTGTTTTTGTTCAGCTCTTTTTTGGACAGTACTTTTTCAAAAAGTGCTTCGTGATAAGTCACAATAACACTTGATTTTTTTTGAGAATTAATACGGTTAAGCACTTCAGAGCGTAGCAAAACATTGGCGTTGTCCGTCTCCTCAATTTCATAAGGTCTGCGGTAACTGCCTGGATAAAAAAGAACTGTTGCTTTGGGCAATAGTAACTCCAAGTCATTGAGATGAAAAGCAGCAATTTCCTTAGATTCAAAAACGATTAAAAAGGGTTGATTTTGATTTGTAAAAGCTGTCGCTATGGAGAATGACAAATCTGCGCCAACAGCACCTTTAAATTGGGACTTTTTTTGAGATAAGGCCATAAGCTCTTGCAGTTTTTGAAGTTTCAAAGACTGTTCATATGCTTGGCAGAGATTGACTTTACTCAACGCAAATAAATTTTTGCAAATATATAACAATACCTACATGACTGGTCTATATTATAAATTAAATTCTCTGGACAACGATCATTATTTTAAAAAAGATGTAGTTTTGTGTTGTGCCCAAATTAAATATTTATTGTACGGGTGAATAATTCATACAAATAAAAATAAGAATTATGGATATTTTTTTAATTATAATGGCATCAGGGCTAATGATCTTAGGAATCGCAGGTAGTTTTTTGCCAGTTTTACCAGGTCCAATCACCAGCTGGTTTGGCTTTTTATTACTTTTTTTCTCTAATTTGGTAGAAGTCAGTAAAAAACTTTTAATTATCACATTAATTGTTGCCATCATCATTTGGATTTTAGATTATTTCATACCGGCTATTGGAACCAAAAAATTTGGCGGATCAAAATATGGAATGATAGGAACCACAGTTGGTTTAATCATTGGGCTTATCGCACCTATACCCGGCGGAATTCTCATAGGCCCTTTTTTGGGGGCTTTTGTTGGGGAACTACTCAATAAAAGTGACTCTAAAACAGCCATTAAGGCGGCCTTTGGCTCATTTTTAGGCTTTTTAACTTCGGCATTTATCAAATTTATTGTGGCTATTGTGTATCTTGGCATATTCATTTCAATACTTTGGAATCAGTTGTAACATTCTAATAGCGTTTATATCATATAAAAAAACTAAATTCACATTCAATATTAATTCAAACTCCATCTATGACTAAATCACTTCATCGACTGACTTACATCCTAATGGTAGCGTGTATTTTTAGCGGGGCTCAAACTTCAGAAAAATCTGTTTACGATTACAATGCTGCTTTTGGGCACGGATTCTATACCAATAATGGAACTCAAACAAGGTCTGCAAGTGGAAAGCCTGGCCATGCCTATTGGCAAAACAGTGCTGACTATTTTATTCAAGTTAGCCTTGACGATCAAAGTAAAAAAATTACTGGAACTGAAACCATCACCTATGTGAATAACAGCCCAGACGAACTAAATTTTCTTTGGTTACAATTGGACCAAAACTTGTTCAAAAAAGACTCCAGAGGGAATGCAATCATTCCTCTTAACGGGAGTCGAAATGGTGCCAAAGGTCAGGACTTTGACGGAGGCTATGATATTAGTAAGGTGCGTTTGTCTCACACCCCATCTGGCAAAAAGTCTAAGAAAAAGTCCAAAGCTAAAGACCTCACAACGAATGCCAATTATGAGATCACAGACACCCGCATGAAAATCAAGCTTTCAAAGCCTTTAGCGGCTGATGGAGGTGAAATAAAAATTAATATTGATTTTTCTTTCACTTCACCTGACTACGGGTCGGACCGAATGGGGGTATTGGAAACAAAAAATGGGCGTATTTTTAATATGGCACAGTGGTATCCTAGGATGTGCGTTTATGACGATATTTTAGGATGGAATACCTTACCCTATCTTGGTGCTGGAGAGTTTTATTTAGAATATGGAACATTTGACATCCATATCAACGTCCCCAAAGATCATTTGGTGGTTTGTTCAGGTGGATTGTTGAATCCTGAGGAAGTATACACAACCAAACAGCTTGATAAGCTAAAACAAGCCGCCAAAAGTGACGAAACGGTAATCATACGCGGAGCAAACGAGGTTAACAGTAAAAACTCTCGTCCACAAGCCAAAGAGCGCCTGACATGGAAGTTTAGAATTGAAAACGCAAGAGATGTCGCGTGGTCCTCATCTTCAGCCTTTATTTTTGATGCGGCGCGCATCAACCTGCCCAGTGGTAAAAAAGCAATGGCCATGTCGGTCTATCCAGTCGAAAGTGATTCAAGAGATGCTTGGGCACGATCTACCGAATATACTAAAGCATCCATTGAACACTACTCTGAAAAATGGTCGGAATACCCCTATCCTGCAGCCATTAATGTAGCTGGAAATCAAGGGGGAATGGAATATCCTGGTATTGTATTTTGCAGCTGGAAGAGTAAAAATGAATCCTTGTGGGGGGTTACAGATCATGAGTTTGGCCATATATGGTTTCCAATGATTGTGGGATCTAATGAACGACTGCACGCTTGGATGGATGAAGGCTTTAACACCTTTATAAACTCATTAAGCACAGATGCTTTTAATGGGGGCGAATACAAAGAGCGACAACGCAATATGCACCGCTTTTCAAGCTTTCTTGTCAATGATAAAATGGAACCTGTAGCCACCCCGCCAGACAATTTAAAAGAAAGGAACTTGGGTATTTTAGCCTATTACAAGCCAAGCGCTGGTTTGACTATGTTAAGAGAGCATGTTTTGGGTAAAGAACGCTTTGATGAAGCTTTTACTGAATACATCAATCGCTGGTCTTACAAACACCCGACACCCAATGATTTTTTCCGAACAATGGAGAATGTAAGTGGTGAAGAATTGAGTTGGTTTTGGCGTGGATGGTTCATTCATAATTGGAGGTTAGACCAAGGAATCAAAAAGATTAAATATGTTGATGGTGACCCTGCCAAGGGCGCCATTGTAACGATTGAAAATCTTGAAAAAATGCCGATGCCCGTCACTTTGGAATTTACAACTAAAAATGGTACAAAATCAAGACATACACTTCCAGTAGAAATATGGAAACGCAATAAAAAGTGGTCCTTTAAATATGACTCCAAAGAACCTTTTAAAAAGGTAGTGATTGACCCCGATTATGTGCTCCCAGATGTGAACTCAGCAAACAACCGCTGGTCCCCCGAATTAGCGGCGGAAAACAAAGAAGATTTAAGCATTTATTTAGGAGAATTCAGTTCAGCTGCATTTCCAATGAGCGTTAAAATTGCCGAAGAAAATGGAGAACTTGTAGCGATCGCAGAAGGGCAACCAAAGATTCCTCTCACCAATGACGGAGACGGCAAATTTCTTTTTGAAGAAGCAGATTTAGAGATCCAATTTAATCCTGAAAAATCGGGGTTTGAAATGAGTATTGGTGGACAGGTTTTTGAATTCAGTAAAAACTAAATAACCTATTCAAACTTTAAAACAATCGGCTTAGTTTTTTAACTTTTATTAAGATTAAAGCCCATTTAACTATTAAAAAAATGAAAAAGTTAATAATTATTTTTGCTTTTTTAATCTTTGGCTGTTCTGCCAACAATGACATTAGTGCCCAAAAAAGTGATGAAATATTTACAATTTATTTGGTGAGGCATTCCGAAAAAGATTTGACCTTCGAAAATCAATCAGACCCTCCGCTATCGGAATGTGGCGAAAAAAGATCAAAACATCTAAGCGTTTTCCTTAAAAATATTGACCTTGATATCATTTACAGTACGAACTACACCAGAACAAAAAATACAGCTTTACCTACAGCCCAGTCAAAAGAACTTGAAGTAAGACAATACAATGCACAAGAACTGAGTGATTTTTCTAAAGTATTAATTGAATCTAAGCAAAACACATTGGTTGTTGGACACAGCAACACAACAGCTGTCTTGGCAGGCCTTCTGGTCAATCAAACGCTTGGTGCTTTTGACTCGGACATCTATAATCGCATCTACAAGGTGAAATTTAAAAAAAACAAGGGTGAGATGGTATTAATGCATTCCGATTTTAAGTGTCCTTAAAACAGTAAAAAAATATGCACTGAATTTAATTTTTCAGCTAATCATCAAAAAACCACACTGTACATTAGCAGTGTAATCTTAATTTCACTGCACAGAACTATGGAGATTAAATCCTGTTAATTTTTATCCACAGGTGCATAATCATTTGTATATTAGCTTTAATTAACCCATGCTAACTTTTTTTATGAGTAAAAGATTTTTCTATTTACTCCTTTGCTTTTTTTCTGCCAATGGTTTTTGTTTTGCTCAGCCTGTTCAAATCGACAACTACGCTGTCAATATTTTTGGTCAAGTTCAACTTACAATTCAAGGCCAAGAAGGAAAATATTATATTCTTCACGCACAACACGGCGATGACTTTAATTGGGCTACATCTTTAACAATTGGTGTAGACGGAACAATGATAATTTCTGAATCTTCTAGTGCTTATACATTAGATAAATACACCATTACAGCGCACGATATTGACAACCCTGATGATTATGACCAAGATGGAATTGATGACATTACAGAGTTTAACAACATGCCAACAGATGCTCCATTTAACAAAGCTTATGCAATTGATATTGAAGATGGAGCCACTTCAATACCTGATACCGAAACATTTAATCAGCTGGCTACCATAAATAATGTTGGATGGGCACCATTTCTTGACGACCAATTATATGTAAAATTTGGGATATTAGACTTGGATACTGACGAACCAAAAGTATATTTTATAAATAGCAATACGTATACCATTCACGCAAGTTTTTGGAATGGTATTGATGCAACAGTTTCTGGGGATGACGGTTCTGGGGAAATTGTTTTTAATCCTAATGAAATCTTGCCAAGTGGAGTGATTGGGACTTATTCATTTAATTTTTCTTTTGGCAACGCATATGATTTTGAAAAAACACAAAGAGCTTACGAATTTTTAGTAGCGAATATGCCATTTCTTCAAAATAATATGAACCACTTTATAGGACAAAATGATGAAGATGATCATTTGAATAATTATGCAGATGAATTCGAGGGATCGAGAATTGAAGTTGTCCTAGAAACCGATGTTTTTGCTGAAGTAAATTATATACCGCTACACTTAGCCGAAGGCTATGGCTTTTTTAAACATATGCAAGACTTAAATGAAACTCCTGGAAGTAGAGACATTGTACTTTATGATGTGCTGCCTAACTCTTTACCAAGAGTTGGAGGCATCATCACCTCAGTTGTTCAAACGCCATTATCACACGTTAATCTAAGAGCCATACAAGACAATGTTCCAAACGCCTATATTGCCAATCCATTATCAAATGATGCAATCGCCAGCCTTTTAAATGGATATATCTATTACAAAGTAGAAAGCGACCAATACGAAATTAGAGAAGCGACGCTGGCCGAGGTCAATGATTGGTATGAAGATTTAAGACCGACAGAAACTCAATATCCAATAAGGGATTTAAGCATTACAGAAATTAAACCATTAGATGAAATAACTTTTGAGATGTCCTCATCATTTGGAGCAAAATGTTCAAATCTTGCAACAATGAGAAGTTTTGGATTTCCGGAAGGAACCATCCCAAATGGTTTTGGAATTCCATTTTACTTTTATGATGAATTCATGCAGTATAACAATTTTTATGAAGAAGCTCAGGTAATTATGGACAACCCAGCGTTTCAAAATGATATTAATTTCCGAAATGAGCGCCTTAATGACTTTAGGCAGTCTATAAAAAACGCCCCCATGCCGCAATGGATGCTGGACGAGTTACAAGCCATGCATGACAACTTCCCAGAGGGCACAGCAGTTCGCGTTAGGTCCAGCACCAATAATGAAGATTTACCTGGGTTTAGCGGCGCTGGATTGTATACCTCAAAGACCCAATACCCAGATGAAGGACATATTTCAAAATCTGTAAAACAAGTTTATGCAAGTATGTGGAATTTTAGAGCTTATGAAGAAAGAGATTTTTACAGAATTAATCATTTCGGAGCGGCTATGGGACTGTTGTGTCACCCAAATTTTCAAGGTGAACAGTCTAATGGTGTAGGAATAAGTATTGATCCAATATATGAAACTGAAGACACATTTTATTTAAATACTCAGGTTGGAGAGTCATTGATTACAAATCCTGATCCAAATTCGGTGCCGGAAGAAATCCTTCTTTACAGAGACGCCAGTCAAGGCGGAGGATATTTGGTTTTAAGACTATCAAATTTAGTAAATCCAGGAGAGCTTGTAATGGACCAGGTGTATCTTGACCAAATGAGAAATTTTTTGACTGTTATTCATGATGAGTTCGCAAGCCTATATGACGTTGTCGGAGCAGAAGGCTTTGGCATGGACATTGAATACAAGGTAACAGCAGAGGACCAATTGGCAATAAAACAAGCCAGACCATGGGTTTCATTTTGGGCTGACATCAATGGGGATTATGATCTCGGCGTTGAAGCCATTGTTGAGCCCATTTCATCTGCAGATTTGGGAACTGATGAAATTGTAACTGTTTCAATTGTTAATGACGGTTTATATGATATGAGTGATTTTGACCTCGAGCTTTTAGTAAACGATCAGTCAATTGAAACACTCAATATTAGTGATACAATACAACCTTTTGAAGCATTGGATTATTCATTTACAATACCTCAAGATTTCTCAAATGTTGGGGATTATAATATTACTGTTAATGT
Source organism: Flavobacteriaceae bacterium (assembly GCA_002709185.1). Next base: position 3,652 of record PAQB01000019.1, on the reverse strand, counting down.
CATTCATCAGGATGATGAATATGAAAACAATAATTCATTAAGTTTAATTCTAAGTAAAACTTTAGAGCTTGATGGAGCTATCTCAATTGAAGAAGTAAATGTTGTTTGTAATGATGTCATTGAAATAAACGCCATAATTACTAATCAAGGTGATACGACACTCACTGAAGTCGAAATTGAAAAAATTGTAAATGGTACTGCAATCGGTTCGGAAAATAAATCAGTAAATATCCCCTACACAGGTCAGGAAATGGTTGCTTTGAGTGTTGATCAAAATACTCAAGAATTCAATGAAATCACACTTAATATCGTTGGTGTAAATAACGAATCTGATGAAAATTCAACTAATAATTCTGATGCATCAAGTTCAAATTTAGAATCTAGTTATGATATCATAACCCTTCTAATAAATGCAGACAATTACCCACAGGAAACTTCTTGGAAACTATACGATAATCAAACAAGCGAAATAATAAATACCGGATCTTTGAGCTCAGGAACCGACACATACAGTGAAGATATTTGTGTAAATTATGAATCTTGCTTTACTTTGGATGTATTTGATTCTTATGGAGATGGGATTTGTTGTGGATATGGCGAAGGAAACTTCCAAGTTCTTGATTCCTCTGGTAATATAATTGTTTCAAATGATGGTGAGTTTGATAATTTTGCTCAAGAAGTATTTTGTCTCGATACAGAGCAATGTATTATTACTGCTGATATAGTCACAAACAATGCAACTACAGTTACTGCAAACGATGGCAGTATATCAATATATATCAGTTCAGGTATAGGCCCATATCAGTATAGTCTTGATGGTGGGCAAACATTTTCTGATGAAAATAATTTCAAAAATTTGTCCCCGGGTATGTACGATGTAGTTATTCAAGGCGCAAGCGGGCTTTGTACTTATGGCGAATCAGTTTCAATACAAGCTTGTACTTTTACAGCTGTAGATGTTGAAGCTACGGGTGTCCCCTCTGTGACATCAACTTTGGGTAGCATTACAATAACACCAATTTCAGGAACTGGGCCCTATCAGTATAGTAATGATGGTGGACAAAATTTCTTTGATAGCAATGTGTTTGAAAATTTACCTTCGGGGCTCTATAATATAGTGGTATCAGACAGTCAAAATATATGTCAATATGAGCAAAGTATAAGAGTTGAGATTGAATCCATAATTATTAATGAATTTAATCACAAGTCTAGTGATGATTTCAACTCTGATGATTGGGTTGAACTTTATAACCCAAAATCTTCATCTGTGGATGTTTCTAACTGGGTAATTAAAGATGATAATGTTAATAATGCCTTTGTCATTCCAGACAATACTCAAATAGCTGGTAATGGCTTTTTAGTGATCGTAAAAGATGCTAGTGATTTTAGTAATGTATATCCAGATATCCCTTTTATTGGCGAACTTGGGTTTGGATTAGGACGTTCTGACGCCATTAGATTATTCAACTCTGAAAGTAAACTCATGGATGAGGTTCACTACAGTATTGATGATATAACTCCATCATGTAATCACACTTTAAATATGTATGACTCATATGGAGATGGGTGGAATGGTAATGCGGTCACGGTTATTGTTGATGGAGAGATTGTACTCTCAGAAATCACCTTTGGTAATGGTGATTTTGAGTCCGCAACATTTGAAGCTACCATTGGTGATTCTATTATTTTAGAGTGGATTGATGGGCAATATTCAGAAGAGGTTTCTTGGGAAATCCTCGATGGGAGTGGTGAATTACTTGTCTCTGGTGATTGGGGAGAGACACTAGAGCAAGTGGGTGTTTTAGCTGATTGTGAACCCGAATATACTTCAGATTGGCCTATATGTGCAGACGGTACGGGAAATACATTAGAATTAATTATACCTGATTTGGATAATTTACAACCACAAAACTGGGATTGTATCAATGCAAACGGAAGTCCTAATGCCGTCAACAGTACTGTTGCAAGCATTCCAGATATTGTAACTGACAACATTAAAGTGTATCCAAATCCAGTCAACAATGTGCTGTTTGTTTCGGGTAATGCCGTCTCTTACAAGATTGAAGTTTACACTTTATTAGGTCAGCGAATAATAAATGTTAATAATGTCAATCAGATTGATATGAGCCCCTATGAAAATGGGGTTTACAGCCTAAAAATAAGTACAGAAAATATGTCTGTAGTTAAACGCATCGTAAAGTTGTAATTAAAAATTTAACATCCGAATTAATTTCTTAAAAAAGTGGTCTTTTGGGCTACTTTTTTTATAAAACTATCATAAAATTAAAATGTAACCCCTCTGTATTTAATATTTTTAACACACCAAAAATTAAATATTTGTCACAAAAAATTAATATTGTTTGGTTGAAACGCGATCTTAGGACACAAGATCATGCCCCTATGTATTTTGCTGAAAAAGCAAATACTCCATATCTCATTATTTATATTTTTGACGGTGTGTTGCTGAAACACCCAGACGCAGGCCTGCGGCATCAACAATTTATTTATCAATCAATTCAGGCCATGAACACAAGCTTAACCCCATTCAATAAATCTGTAATTATATTCTACGGAGATTCCATGGATGTATTTTCGTTTCTAAATAAAAAATTTAAAATTGATAATATATTCAGTTATCAAGAAAGCGGGATTGAAAAATCCTGGCAGCGTGACAAATCGGTGTCTAAATTTTTAAAACATAAAGGGATTGAATGGCAAGAATTTCAACAAAACGGTGTCATAAGAGGGCTTAAAAACAGAAAAAACTGGGCTAAACTTTGGAATGGATATATGAGTCAACCCTTGTTTCACAATCAATTTGTAAAAAGAGAAACCATAGAACTCATACATCCTTTTAAAATTCCCGAGAAGCTCAAAAAACAACTCAAAAACTACCCTAAATTATTTCAAGCAGCTGGTGAGAAAAATGCATGGCGATATCTTGATTCTTTCCTTGAAGACCGAGGAAAAAACTACCAACGTCATATTTCCAGACCCACAGAGAGTCGAGTCAGTTGCAGCCGAATGTCTCCTTTTATTAGTTGGGGTAACCTCAGCATACGGCAAGTATTCCAATATGTAAATACCCATCCCAACAGTCAAAACCATAAACGTGCCTTTTCAGCCATGCTAACAAGATTGCACTGGCATTGTCATTTTACTCAAAAGTTTGAGATGGAATGTCAATATGAAACCCGATGTATTAATGCAGGATATGAACTTTTGAAACGCGTATACAATGAGGAATATATCAAAGCTTGGAAAACAGCTACGACAGGGTATCCTTTAATCGATGCTTGTATGCGAGCTTTGGATCAAACGGGATGGATCAATTTTAGAATGCGGGCCCTTTTAGTTTCTTTTTTTACTTTAAATTTAGACCAAGACTGGCGGGATGGGGTCTATCACTTAGCACGGATTTTTTTAGACTATGACCCTGGAATTCACTACCCTCAATTTCAAATGCAAGCCGGTACAACTGGCATCAACACCATTCGGCTTTACAACCCAATCAAGAACTCTATAGAATTAGACCCTATGGGTCGCTTTATAAAAAAATGGCTTCCAGAGCTTCAAAATGTACCCGTGGAACATATTCACGAACCTTGGAAGATGCGTCCAATGGAACAATCTTTTTGTGGTGTCTTCATTG
>PAQB01000044.1 GCA_002709185.1 Flavobacteriaceae bacterium | reverse complement strand
TCCAAGCGTTGAGATTTTCTACTGAAAATAAGCGACTGTCTTTAACACCCAACACAATTAAATTGCCTTCTTCCCCAAAAATTTCTAAAAAGTGATTATAATCTAAGTTTACAGAGTGATCGTCAGGTAAAAGATTCGCTTCAGTATAACTAAAGCGCATTTTACCCCACTGAGAAACCATAAGAGCTGTAAATAACCCTATTAAAACTAAAATGGCAACACGGTTTCGTAGAATTAACCTTGCTAACGCATTCCAAAAACCAGTTGACAACAATTTGAGCATACCTAATTTTGAAGTTGCTAAAGGTATATAAAACCATTTGATTAATGGTTATAAAATCAGTAGGCAATCATTAAGAAAAAGTTAAAATATATTTATGAAGTGGTATTTTAGACTTTTAAAATCTCTTTTTCTTTAGCAGCGAAGAGCGCATCGATTGTTTTAATTTTTACATCTGTTATTTCCTGAATGTCTGTTTCAACATTTTTTTTTAGGTCCTCAGAAATTTCACTGAGTTTTTTCAGTTCATTGTTGGCGTCTTTTCGCGACCCTCGAATAGATATTTTAGCTTCTTCAGCTTCAGATTTAGCCTGTTTCGCAAGTTCTTTTCGGCGCTCTTCAGTCAAGGGAGGGACATTTATAATAATACTTTCACCATTGTTCATTGGGTTGAAGCCCAGGTTGGCCACCATTATAGCCTGTTCAATGTCTTGTAACATGCTTTTTTCCCAAGGTTGAACGGTAATGGTTCTTCCATCAGGCGTATTTACGTTTGCAACTTGCGCAAGAGGCGTTTGTGTTCCATAATAATCCACTGTTACGCTCCCGAGCATTGAGGGACTTGCTTTACCAGCACGAATGTTTACAAACTGCTTTTCTAAATGTGCCTGCGCTTTTCCCATCGCTTCTTTTGCGCTTTCAAGAATAAATTCAATTTCTTCGTTCATGCTCTTAGAATTAGCTTACCGTTGTTCCAATTTGTTCTCCTGAAAGGATTTTAATCAAGTTACCCTTTTTATTCATATCAAAAACAATAATTGGCAATTCATTTTCTTGACTTAATGTGAAGGCTGTTGTATCCATAACTTTTAATCCTTTCTTTAAAACATCTTCAAAACTAATGGTGTTGTATTTACTTGCTGATGCATCTTTTTCAGGATCAGCAGTATAAATTCCATCTACACGAGTTCCCTTTAGAATAACATCAGCTTTTATTTCAATTGCTCTCAACACAGCGGCAGAATCTGTAGTGAAGTAAGGGTTTCCTGTACCTCCTCCAAAGATTACGACCCGTCCTTTTTCTAAATGCCTCAGTGCTCTTCTTCTTATAAAAGGCTCAGCAACTTCATTGATTTTAATTGCAGATTGAAGGCGGGTGGGGACACCTTCGTTTTCTAATGCACTTTGAAGCGCCAGTCCATTGATGACCGTCGCCAACATACCCATATGATCCCCTTGGACACGATCCATTCCATTACTGGCGCCCGCAACTCCTCTAAAAATATTACCTCCTCCAATGACAATGGCGATTTGAATTCCTTGGGCGATCGCACCTTTAATATCGTTGGCATATTCAGAAAGGCGAAGTGGGTCTATCCCATATTGGCGACCACCCATTAGAGCTTCGCCAGAGAGCTTTAATAAAACACGTTTATAAGACATAGTTGTTTTGATCGTTTGACAAATATAAACAATATCTCAAAGTTTTATGGCCATAATACAGGTCAACTATCTCACACAAGCTGTTCAACAAAAAAACCCAGCGTAAATAGCGGGGTTTTTACTCATTTATAACTCAAAAAATTAGCCTAAGGCGACTCTTTTAAAGTTAGTAACTTCAACATCACCATAAGAAGCAACATATTTTGCAACAGTACTTTTCTCGTCTTTGATAAAATCTTGGTCTAGCAAACATTGTTCTTTGTCTAAAGTCGTGTTATCAGAGATGAAACGGTCCATTTTACCTGGTAAAATTTTATCCCAAATTTGTTCTGGTTTTCCTTCTGATTTTAACTGTGCTTTGGCATCGGCTTCCGCATTTGCTAAAACCTCGGGTGTGAGTTGAGCCATGGAAACATATTGAGGCACATTTTTTAAAGTTTTACCCAATCTCCCAAGTTCAATATTGTCTTTTTCAATGACCGCAATGCGCGCTTCTGTTTCAGAAGCGACATAGTCAAGGTCAAAATCTTTGTAAGACAGTGTAGTCGCTCCCATAGAAGCGACCTGCATAGACAAGTCTTTTACCAAAATTGCCGCATTTTCTACATTAGAAGAAAGCCCAACAAGTGCAGCAATCTTATTGATGTGCACATAGGATCCTACAAATGAAGCCTCTAATTTTTCAAAAGCTTTGATGTCTAGCTTCTCTCCAATGACTCCAGTTTGTTCAGTCAGTTTTTCGGCGACCGTCATGCCTTCAAAATCTGCCTCTAGAAAGGTCTCTTTAGACGCACAATGAAGTGCGATTTCCGCAAACTTATTCGCAAGTGCTAAAAAGTTTTCATTTTTCCCTACAAAATCAGTTTCACAACCCAAAACAATGGCTACCCCCATGGTGTTTTCGGCGTTTACCTTGGCAACAGCAGCCCCCTCAGAGGAATCTCTATCGGCTCTTTTGGCGGCAACTTTTTGACCTTTTTTTCTTAAAATATCTATTGCTTTGTCAAAATCACCTTCGGCTTCAACAAGTGCTTTTTTACAATCCATCATTCCTGCGCCGGTGGCTTTTCTGAGTTTATTTACCTCAGCAGCGGTAACTTTTATCATGATTTTAAAGTTTAAAAAAGACCGAAAAATTTATCTAATAATGAAGAATTTTACGGCTTTGATTTTTTAATTTTTTAATTTGTTTATTCTTCCTCTTTGGAAACAGCAGCTGCCTTTGGATCGGTATTTGTCTTAACAACTGCATCAGTTTCAGCAGCGCCGCCTTCTTTCTCAGCTTTTCTAGTCGCTAGACCTTTAGCGATGCCTTCTGTCACATGTGTCATGATTTTGTCGATAGATTTAGACGCATCATCATTGGCAGGGATGACGTAGTCCACCTGTCTTGGATCTGAATTTGTATCCACCATAGCAAAAATGGGAATGTTCAGCTTCTGAGCTTCTTTGATTGCGATATGCTCACGCTTGATGTCAACAACAAATAAGGCTCCTGGAAGACGTGTCATGTCTGAAATGGATCCTAAGTTTTTTTCAAGCTTTGCCCTTAATCGACTGACTTGAAGGCGTTCTTTTTTGGAAAGCGTATTGAATGTTCCATCTTTTTTCATACGGTCGATTGCCGCCATTTTCTTAACCGCTTTTCTAATGGTTACAAAATTAGTCAACATTCCACCGGGCCACCGCTCAGTAATGTATGGCATTTTGACCTCAGCAGCCTTTTCTGCAACAATACCTTTCGCTTGTTTTTTAGTGGCAACGAAGAGAATTTTACGTCCAGAAGATGCGATTTTTGCAAGTGCTTTTGAGGCTTCTTCAAGTTTTGCTGCTGTTTTGTAAAGGTTGATGATATGGATGCCATTGCGTTCCATATAAATGAATGGGGCCATATTAGGATCCCATTTTCTGGTGAGGTGTCCAAAGTGGACTCCATTGTCGAGGAGTTCTTTAACTTCTACTTGTGCCATTTTTGTATTAGTTTACGTTCTGTTGAATTAGCAATGAAAAAGTGGCTTAAAAAGGCCTTTTTCATTTAGATGCTAAACTAAATCCTGACAGTTTTTCTGTCATGGACAACAATAACTGGTTTATAATTAAATGTATGTTAACGTTTAGAAAACTGGAATTTCTTCCGCGCTTTCTTTTGACCAAATTTCTTACGCTCTACCATTCTTGGATCACGAGTCAATAGGCCTTCTGGTTTTAAAATAGTTCTGTTTTCTTCATTGAGTTTGCACATTGCCCTTGAAAGCGCAAGGCGAACTGCTTCAGCTTGTCCTGTGACACCGCCACCGAAGACATTGATTTTAATGTCAAAATTTCCTTCATTGTCGGTCAAAGCTAAAGGTTGGTTTACTTTATACTGCAAGGTAGCGGTCGTAAAATAAGATTTAAAATCCTTATTGTTTACGGTTATTTTGCCTTTTCCGTTGGAAAGGTAAACTCGTGCTACTGCCGTTTTTCTACGGCCAATTTTGTGAATGACTCCCATTAATTAATATCGTTTAAATTAATTGCTTTTGGTTGTTGTGCTTCGTGAGCATGTTCCGTCCCAACAACGACACTAAGGTTCCTAAAGAGTTTTGCACCTAATTTATTTTTAGGTAACATCCCTTTGATTGATTTCTCAACCAGCCGGGCAGGATCTTTTGCAAAAAGCTCTGTTGCAGTTAGTGAGCGTTGACCGCCAGGATAACCTGTGTAGCGAATGTATGTTTTTTCATCCCACTTATTTCCAGACAATTTTATTTTTTCAGCATTAATCACAACAACGTTATCTCCACAATCAACGTGTGGCGTAAAACTAGGTTTGTGCTTGCCTCTTAATAGAATGGCAACTCTAGAAGCCAAACGGCCTAATGTTTGACCATCTGCATCAACCAAAACCCATGCTTTATCGCGTGTCGCTTTGTTGATAGAAACTGTTTTATAACTTAAGGTATCCACGTTGTAAATTTTTTCTTTAGTTTTTACTTCTCAAAAAAGAGTTTGCAAACTTACAATTATAAATTGTTATTAACAAAATCTATTTGTGCTTATTTTCCCAAATAAAACTCGAATTTGTGTCGAATTAATCCATCCATAGTGTTTTGGCGTTAAATTTTTCTAAATTTTAGGACTAATGCGTAGGAGTCCTATAAATTTGCCCTTAACTCTTGCGCGGTATGCCTACTTAAAACAAATGATACAAAAAGTTATAAATTTTTTTTCAATATTTATTGCCGTTTCTCCATGGATTATCTCCTCTCAAACGACAGCCCCAAAAGTATATTCTACTAGCGAAATCAGTTCTTTGGAAGCCCCTAAAATAGATGGTTTTATTAAGGATATAATATGGAACAAGGTGCCTTGGGGGACAAATTTTATTGAAGTTAGTCCAGATGAAAACACAAACCCTTCAGAACAGACTAAATTTAAGATTCTTTACGACCAAAAATATTTATATATCGCACTTTTGGCCTTAGACAATTCCCCCGAACACATCACTAAACGCCTTTCCAGGAGGGATGGTTTTGAAGGGGATCGTATCAATGTACTGATTGATAGCTACCACGATCTACGGACTGCTTTTTTATTCACAATTACTGCCGCTGGGGTAAGGGGCGATGAAATTGCCACTAATAATGGCGATGATATTGATGACAGTTGGAATCCGATTTGGAGCGCAAAGGCACAAATTATTTCATTGGGTTGGTCTGCTGAAATGAAAATCCCATTGAGTCAGTTGCGCTTTAGCAACGCAAAGGAACAGGTTTGGGGATTGAATGTCGTTAGAAACTTGTTCAGGGAAAATGAATTATCTGCTTGGGATCGCATCCCCGTTGGATCTGCGGGTTGGGTGAGTGAAGCAGGAGAGCTCAGAGGCTTGAAAAATATAAAACCTCAAGAGCAAATTGAGGTTCAACCCTTTTTAGCGGTTCAGCAAGAAACATATGAAGCAGAAGTTGGAAACCCATACCGCAATGGGCGCGACTCGAGAATTAATGGGGGGTTGGACGCAAAAATCGGCATCACCAACGACTTGACCCTTGACCTTACTGTTAATCCTGATTTTGGACAAGTGGAAGCCGACCCCGCTGCCATTGCTTTGGATGGATTTGAAATTTTCAACAAGGAACAGCGGCCATTCTTTGTTGAGAATAAAAATATTTTTGACTATAGATACGCTGGAAATCGGGATAATTTATTTTTCTCTCGCCGCATTGGCAGATCGCCGCAAGTGTATCCCCAAACCCCTGATAATTCTTACAGTGATCGTCCTCAAAACACCACAATTTTGGGGGCGGCGAAGTTTAGCGGTAAAACAAAGAAAGGATGGTCTATAGGAATTTTGGAGAGCATGACTTCGAAAGAATTTTCTGAAATCAATACCAACGGAGTTATTTCTGAGTCACTAGTAGAACCGTTTACAAATTATTTTGTTGGAAGGGTTCAAAAGGACATGAACAAGCGCAATACTTTTTTGGGCGGTATTTTTACAGCTACCAATAGATCTATTAACGCGCTTACTTCCGAGCTGAGAACGGCAGCCTACACCGGCGGCTTCGATTTTAGGCATCAATGGAACGACAGGACCTATTATTTTCAAACTAATGTTGTGATGAGTCATGTTAAAGGAAGCCCGGAATCTATTCTTGCAACTCAGCAAAGTTTAACACATTTGTTTGACCGTGTGGACGCAACTCACGTACAGCTCGATCCCACCAGGACCTCGCTGACAGGGACTGGCGGTCTTGTAGAGATTGGTAAAGATGGAGGGCAAAACTGGAACTATGACATGGGTTTTAAATGGTCCTCTCCGGAACTGGAATTAAACGACATAGGATTTCTGAAGCGTGCCGATCAAAAATTTCAATTTTTTAATTTAAAATACCGTACGGCCAAGCCCATCTCGGTTTTTAGAAATATCAACTTGGATTTTAGTCAATTCAACGCTTTCGATTTTGAAGGCAATCACAACAGGACTCAATATCAGTTGAGAACCAGACTTCGGTTTTTAAACAATTCAAGAATTAGTTCTTGGCTCACTCACAAACCTAGAATTTATGACAACACTACTTTAAGAGGTGGTCCGCGCTGGCGTTTTTCAGAAGAAAATTTTAAATCTCTTTTTTTTAGGTCTGATGATCGCAAAAAATTCTACACCAAAATAGGAGTGATACACTCACAATCAAAGGACAACAATGTGTCTTTTTTAAAATTTGAAGTAGATCTTAACTATCAAATAATGGATGCATTTAATATTTCTTTGGCAACAGAATATTCAAAGCGACCCAACAAAACGCAATACATTACACAAAAGGACTTTTTGACAACAAAGCGTTACATTTTAGGAACAATTGACAATGAAACATTTCGTTCAACTTTACGCATCAATTACACATTAAAACCCAATTTGAGCCTTCAATATTATGCACAGCCTTTTATTTCCAGAGGGCGGTATTCAGATTTTAAGTATGTTACAGATGCTACCGCCAATAGGCTTGCCGATCGATTCCAACTTTATGACAACGCACAAGTGCAATTTCAAGATGACACCTACTATTTTGATGACAATTTAGACGGCACTAGTGACTACAACATGTCAAATCCAGACTTTTCGGTCGTTCAATTTAACTCCAATTTGGTATTGCGTTGGGAGTACATTCCTGGATCTGAATTGTTTTTGGTTTGGTCTCAAGGGATTAGAACGGATGTCTCCTTAGAAAATGGACTCATTGGAGGGGCACAAAGCGGAATTTTAGAGCAACAGCCTCAAAATATTTTTTTGATAAAGGCCACTTACCGCTTTAACTTATAAGCCGTTTGTTTTAACTAGAACGTTTTTATGATATTATATTGAATAAAATATAATTAAGAATTATCTTTGTCAACTTAAGAAATGGATACCAACGCTATGGCCCAAAATGTTGTCTTGTCTAAACTCCCCGTCAGTCGTTTAAGCGATTTTAAGACGATTACAAAAATGGGCCTGTCCTTAAGTGTTGTTTTTTCTTGCATCGCGGGCTATCTGCTTGCCGCAGAAACTATAAATATTTCTAAACTTCTTTTTCTAGCTTTTGGCGGGTATTGCATGGTAGGGGCTTCCAACGTATTCAATCAGATCATCGAAAGGGATTTGGATGCCGTCATGGAGCGTACTAAAAACAGACCTATTCCAATGGGAAGAATTTCTGTAAAAAATGCATTTATACTTGGGACAGTTCTTACAACAATTGGCTTGATTATTTTGTACGCGATCAATCCGATTACCGCTATGTTTGCAGCCATTTCAATATTTATATACACCAGTGTTTACACACCACTTAAACAGAAAACAGCCCTTTCCGTTTTAGCTGGCGCTATCCCTGGTGCAATTCCATTTATGCTAGGCTGGGTTGCTTGCAAAGGACATTTTGGTTTAGAGGCTGGCATTTTATTTATGATGCAGTTTTTTTGGCAATTTCCACATTTTTGGGCTATCGCTTGGTTGCTAGATGAAGATTATAAAAAAGCAGGGTTTAGAATGTTACCTACGGGCGCCAAAGACAGAGGTACTGTGCTTCAAATTATTGGTTACATCTGCTGGACAATATTAATATGTTTGGTTCCATTATCAGGCTTTACTGGAGGCTTAAAACTCTCAATATACGCCGCCGTACCTGTCCTTATTGCAGGCCTTGTTTTTTTGTACTATGGATTTAAGCTTTTTAAAAACAAATCTGAGAATACGGCAAAGAAATTGATGGCAGTAAGTATTATATATTTAATGAGTATGCAAATTATTTATGTTTTAGATAAATTTATTTGAAAGCTATGGATTTAACAAAGGGAACATTGCAAGAAAAGAAAGGACGCGCTAAAAAAATGATGTTGTGGTTTGGCATCATATCTCTAATCATGTCATTTGGAGGTCTTACCAGTGCTTTTATAGTGAGCAGCACCCGAGAAGATTGGGTTCGTGATTTTCAGTTGCCGGAGTCATTCACACGCAGTACAATAATCATTGTGGTGAGTAGCATTTTGCTTTTTGCTTCTAAAAAAATGCTGATTAGAACGCAGTACTCAAGGAGTGTGGCTTTACTTATAGGGACTTTTGTTTTCGGTCTGGCTTTTATTTACACCCAATTTTCGGGATTTAATGAGCTCATAGCCATGGGTTATAATTTCACAGGACCCACCAGCAACATTACCATGTCTTACATATACATCATCGCTGTATTTCATATACTTCATGTTTTGGCAGGATTGATATGCCTCGCGGTTGTTATTTTTAGGCATTTAAAAAAGGCGTATACACCCAAAGACAAAACTGGATTTGATCTGGCCTCAACATTTTGGCATTTTATTGACTTTTTATGGCTGTATCTCTTTTTCTTTATATATTTCTTTAACAGAATAAATTGATTATTTTTGCGAAACTCAAAATAACGTATTGACTATGGATTCTACAGCAATAAGTACAGGAACAGAAGGGACCACTTGGGGCGGTGGCAACCAGCCGCTCAAATCCAGTTATGGAAAAATGATGATGTGGTTCTTTATCGTTTCGGATGCTTTGACTTTTTCTGGCTTTTTAGCGGCCTATGGTTTTTCAAGGTTTAAATTTATTGACTATTGGCCCATAGCTGATGAAGTGTTTACGCACGTTCCTTTTTTACACGGACAAGAGCTGCCCATGATTTATGTGGCTTTTATGACATTCATTCTCATTATGTCTTCAGTAACCATGGTCTTGGCAGTGGATGCTGGTCATCAAATGAAGAAAAATAAAGTAATTTGGTACATGTTCTTTACCATCATTGGCGGGGCTATTTTTGTGGGCTCACAAGCATGGGAATGGGCTACATTTATCCAGGGTGACTACGGCGCGGTTCAGACCAAAGGTGGCAATATTCTACAATTTGGCAGCTACAAATCTGTTGACGGAGAAGCCGTTTTTAAAAGAATACCGGTTGAAGAATTCGCCGTTGCAGCCTCCACAGAACGAACCCAGCATGAAAGCAAAAGCGGTGTTTGGTTTACAGCAGAGGGCAGCCTTCCAGCATACAGCGTTAATGATGTATATCTTGGCTTGGTGGCCAACCCCAACATACTCGTGCGGACTCAAACAATTAATGCCGAAGGCGAAAAGACCGTTTTATCAAGAGAAGAGTCTTTACGTCAACTTAAAATGAACGGTAAGCGCTATGTCAAGGGCGCAAATTTAGAAGTCAATGAGTATGGTGCGCCATTGTTTGCAGATTTTTTCTTTTTTATAACAGGCTTTCATGGGTTTCACGTTTTTTCTGGAGTTGTGATTAATATTATTATTTTCTTTAATGTGATTATTGGCACTTACGAGCGCAGAAAAAATTATGAAATGGTTGAAAAAGTAGGCTTGTATTGGCATTTTGTTGATTTAGTTTGGGTTTTCGTATTCACCTTCTTTTACCTTGTTTAAAATAAATACTGAGAATAATGGCAGACCACGCATATAAATTAGAAATTTTTAGAGGACTGATAAAGTTCAAATCCAATACACAAAAAATATGGGGTGTACTTTTACTGCTTTCTATTATTACAGCGGTAGAAGTAGTACTAGGAATCTACAAACCTGACATTTTAATGGTGCCATCTATGAGCCCTTTTGAGGGCGGTGTTGGTGCGACCCTTTTAAACATTACGTTTTCTGTCTTTATTTACACCAAAAGCTTAAACCTTATTTTTATTGTATTGACGATTATAAAGGCTTATTACATTACTTGGGACTTTATGCACATGCGTGACGAAACAAAATCGCTAAGACGTATTGTAGTTTGGACTGCGGTCTTTTTAATTTGTTATCTCATCTTTATTCTACTTCAAGAAGGAGGTTATATAGAATCGGTTTACACCCAAGGCCACGTCAAAAGAGACTTCTAAAGAGAACACGGCATCTACTTTTTAGCACAATATTTTTTTCTTAGCAGATTTCAGTCGGTTAATAAAAAAGTGTTAAAACAGATTATTCAGTTTATATACTGGATACTATTGATTAATTTTACATTCTAAATCAATGGCCAATGTTTGACTTAAACCTTCAGAACGCTTTAAAGAAAGACCGTGATAGGCGCATAAGCAGCCAAGACTTAAAAGCGATAGTACAACGCATCTTTGACCAAAAAGAAGCCAGCAAGGCCCAAATCAAATCGAAACTAGATAAAAAAAACACTGCTTACCAAAACAGCATCACTTTTGATGATCTTGACGTAGATAGGATTTTTCATATTGATTCCATTGAAAAGCTATGCATCAAGTACCGCCTTAGATTTTTGGACACCCATTTGTTTAAGGGGGACTACCCCAATGAATTATATAGCATCATTCCCGAATTAGAAGCCACCCACGACACCCAATTAGAAAACTTTAAGATAATGGCACCCTCCAAACTTTTCAGGCTAAAAACTAAAGAGGACCCCTTGCTCTTTGTTCCTATTGGCAATGGCTACTATTACCTAGTCCACAAATGGGGGAATGACCTAAAAACTTACAGGAAATTTCTGGTTTGGCCTTTTAAAAATGTCAATACATTAATATTTACTTCTATCTTCTTAAGCTTAGCGTCTACTGCCGCCAGCGCTTTACTTTTTAATAAGCTTTCTGATACTCAATTGTTCGTAATCTTTGTGTTCAACATTAAAACGTTTGTTTTCATCACATTTTATTTGTTGTTCATGATGCGGAAAAATTTTAACGAGTCCATCTGGGACAGTAAGTATAAAAATTAAGAATATATTATAACATAAAAGATTGGCATTATGTCGGGCTTTTATATTTTTGTATCATGTCTGTATCCAAAATAAAAAAGCCTCTGGTCCTTTCCGTCTTGTTTTTTTTGCCGGTGCTTTTTCTGTTATTTTTATACCCCTCTAAACACAACTATGAAACCCTTGACATTGTTCAGACAAATATTCCTGAACTTTACGATTTTAAAACCCTTGATGGAGACAGCATCCAGTTGGAAGGCCATTTATCGGTTGTTGGATTTTTGGGCAATAGCCCTATGGAGGACGCCACTTTTGCCTTGAACTTAAAGGAGCTCATATATGATAAATTTTTAGGATTTAAAAGATTTCAGGTATTGGCATTGGTACCATATTCTGCAAAACATCAAGTTTTAGAATTGAACAAAGAACTCAATGCATTTGCGCCATTGCAATATTGGAAATTTGCTTTTGGAACTGATCAGGCCATTAGCGAGGCTTATACCAATTTCAAAATCACACGCCCCTTAAGCCTAAATTTATCATCCAACCAAGTGTTTGTTGTGGACAGAGAGCGTCATCAAAGAGGGCGCTTAGACGACCGCACAAAATCTGAAATTGAAAGCAATGCTGCCGTTTACCCGATGACTTCATATGACGTTTTGGAAATTTCAGATTTAAAAAACAAAATGAGTGATGACATCCGTATTTTATTCACAGAATACCGTCAAAAACGAAAGGGGAATTTTAGTTCGACCACTCGCCGAGCCAATGATTTAAAACAATGAACAAAAGTAATTATTCATATATAGGCATCGCTTTTATTATACTGGTTTTTGGGATTATTTTTATTCCTAAAATTGTGACACGGGTTCAAGCTGGGGACATCACTAGAACAGAAAGTCGTAGCGAAAATGTCATATTACAAATGACAGACGCCACGCCGCTTTCATATCTAACAATTAATGGAGAGCGCAAAAAGGTAATGCCCTTTAGTTTTACAAATCAGAATGGTCTAACCATAACCAATAAAGACTTTGATGGGCATGTATACTTGGTTGAATTTTTCTTTACGACCTGTCCTACAATTTGCCCGAAAATGAGTCAAAACCTAGTAGACATTCAAAACACATTCCCCAAACGCTCGGATTTTGGAATCGCCTCCATAACGATCAATCCCAATCATGACACGGTTGAAGTATTAAAAAATTATGCAGATCAGTATGGAGTTACTCATCCAAATTGGCATTTTCTTACAGGCAAACAACAAACAATTTATGACCTCGCCAATATTGGGTTTAACCTCTATGCTGCACAAGTAGAGGGCGCTGCAGGGGGTTTCGAGCATTCGGGGAATTTCGCCCTCATTGATAAAGAGGGGTACATTCGCTCTAGAACGGATGCTTTTGGAAATCCAAAGATATATTACAAGGGGACGATCAGTCAAAAAGAACAAATAAGCGAGGAAGAAGAAGTGGAAGAAATATCTGCGCTTAAGGAGGACATTTTAAAATTATTAGACCATGATTAATTCTTCAAATAAATACTCAGTATCAAAACTTAAACTCTGGACAAATATCATTTCGATTTTCATTCCTTTGGCTGTGGCGCTTTTATTTACACTCAAATGGGACCAAGATCAATTAATCTTAATGAAAGAGATCATTCTATTTGAGCATTTACCTGTTGCAAAACCCCTTACTTTTCTGCCTCCAATTTATGCTTCCATAAATGGCCTTACGGCTGCCTTGCTTATTGCCGCTTTGATTGCGATTAAAAGTAAAAGAATATTTCTTCACGAATCTTTAATGAAAACAGCCATCAGCTGTTCTGTCGTATTTCTATTGATGTATATTGCCTATCACATTACAAGCGACCCAACCCCCTATGGCGGTAAGGGCAGCCTAAAGTATATTTATTACTTTATTTTAATCACCCACATTGCGCTTTCTGTTGCGGTCATACCTTTGGTGTTGTACAGCTATATTAGGGCCTATTTAGAAGATTATAAAGCCCATAAAAAAATTGTAAAATACGCTTATCCAGTATGGCTGTATGTCGCCATCACAGGCGTTGTGGTTTACCTTATGATTTCACAGTACTATGTTTAAAATTTGAAACGCTTAATTTCATATATATTTTTGATTTTTGCGGCCTTATCTGCTCAGGCCCAATGTGCAATGTGTCGTGCTGTTTTAGAAAGTGAAACAGGACAAGCCACCGCCAAAGGCGTCAACGATGGGATTGTCTATTTGATGTTGATTCCTTACATTTTAATGGGAGGCTTGGCGCTTGTTACCTACCGTTATTTTAAGAAGGTCTCCAAAAAAAATTAAAAGCCTTTAAAATTGAAGAATTCCTTGAAACTTATATTCAAAGCGATTAATATTTTTTGAAGAGTAAACAGCGTGATGTTTCGCTTTCCATTTTCAATATTTGTATAACTACCAAAGTCCATTTCACAGCGTGCAGCAACCGACTTTTGTGACAGTTGCTTGTTTTTGCGAAGTCTTTTTAAGCGTTGGCTTGTTTGTTTTAAAAGGTGTTGTTGAGATTTTTTGGAATTCATAAGCAGGATTTTATCAAATTAAAACTTGTATTGGGCCTTAAGTTTTGGGACGGAGACTTATGCTTATACTAAATATAGATAAAAATAATTTTGATTCTATAAAATTCAATTAATATTTAATCGCATTTGAACATTTCTAATTTTTAATGCGAATAATTTTTTACAGTTATGTAACAAAATTCAAGTTTTAACGTCCTAAGAATACAATTAAATTAAAGTACAAATGCTCAAAATTGAAAAGCTCCATAAATCTTATCCTATTGGCGATTCCAGCCTTCATGTTTTAAAAGGAATTGACTTATTTGTTGAAAAGGGCGAGATGGTAGCGATTATGGGTTCTTCAGGTTCTGGAAAATCAACTCTACTCAATATCATTGGGATGCTGGATGAGGCTGATGAAGGCAACTACATATTAGACGAGGTTCCCATTAAGAATCTCAGCGAAAAAAAAGCGGCTATCTATAGAAATAAGTTTTTAGGGTTTATATTTCAGTCCTTCAACCTTATCAACTACAAAAACGCCTTAGAAAATGTTGCATTGCCCTTATACTATCAAGGTTTAAAAAGAAAACGACGACAAGAAAAAGCTAAATTTTATTTGGAAAAAGTAGGCCTGTTAGGTTGGGCCTCACATTTGCCAAGTGAGCTTTCTGGCGGACAGAAACAACGTGTCGCCATTGCCCGGGCCTTGGCATCAGACCCTAAACTTTTACTGGCAGATGAGCCAACAGGCGCTCTTGACAGCACAACTTCCTATGATATTATGGCTTTTTTACAACAGCTCAATGACGAAGGGAAAACGCTTTTGATTGTAACCCATGAGCAAGATATTGCCAATATGTGTAAACGCATTGTTCGATTAAAGGATGGTTTGATCATGGAAGATAATTTTATAAAACAACAAAGAGCAACTGCTGATGTTTGATATAGACTTTTGGCGGGAGGTGTTTCAAAGTATTGATAAAAACCGCACCCGCAGTTTACTCTCTGGTTTTACGGTTGCTTTTGCGATTTTACTATTTACCGTTCTTTTTGGTTTGGCTAATGGACTTAATAACACATTTTCTGAAGCATTTGTTGATGATGCGGCCAATTCTATTTTTATTCGTTCTGGGCGCACCACCAAAGCCCATAAGGGACTACAAGCAGGGCGACGCATTCAATTTAAAAATGAAGACTTTGAATTTATAAAGTCTGATTTTGAGCCCAGTATAGAATTTATAACTGCAAGAATTTACCGCAATGTCGTAGCCAGTTATAAAAACGAAAAAAACAATTATTTGTTAAGAGCGGTTCATCCCGACCATCAATACTTGGAAAAAACAAAGATTTCGAAAGGACGCTACCTCAACCAGTTGGACATGCAAAACAGCACCAAAGTGATTGTTATTGGAGATTTGGTACGACAAGATTTGTTTCTAAAGGAAAAAGATATTGTTGGCAATTATATCAACTTAAGTGGTATTTCTTATAAAGTTGTAGGCGTTTTTAAAGACGACGGTGGCGATGACGAAGAGCGCATTATTTATATGCCACTTACAACGGCTCAAAACATTTACGGCAATAATGATTACGTGGATCAAATCAACCTAACCTACAATCCAGCATTAGACTTGAATCAAGCCATTGACTTTGGGCTGGATTTAGAAAAGCAACTTAAAGCACGCTTTACAGTGGCAAAAAATGATCAGCGCGCCATACGAATCTCTAATATGGCGATGCAAAATAAAGGGATCAATCAAATGACTTCGGTTTTGGGCATTTTAATTTTAATCATCGGTTTTGGGACGCTAATTGCAGGCGTTGTTGGCATCAGTAACATTATGATTTTTATTGTTAAAGAGCGTACCAAAGAAATTGGAATCCGAAAGGCTTTAGGCGCTTCTCCCAAGGCTATAATTTCCATCATTTTAGTTGAATCTGTTTTTATTACAACTTTGGCGGGTTATTTTGGATTGCTAATAGGGGTGGGTTTACTGGAGTGGGCAAGCCCCCACCTAAAAACCTATTTTATAACAGATCCAAGTGTCAGTCAAACTTTGGTTTTAATGGCCACTTTTACACTAATCACTGCTGGTGCGATTGCTGGCTATTTACCGGCAAAGAAAGCTTCCCTAATCAAACCCATTGTGGCCTTAAGAGACGAATGACAATATGAGATTTTTATTTGAAAGCGATACCTGGAAAGAAGTGTACGACAGTTTGACTAAAAACAAAGTTCGTACGGTCATCACAATGATTGGGGTTTGGTGGGGAATTTTATTGCTTATCGCTCTTTTGGGCGCCGCCCGAGGAATGGAAAATTCTTTTAATCGAATTTTTGGAGATTTTGCCACCAACAGTGTTTTTATTTGGGGTCAAAATACCAGCATTCCCTTTAAAGGGTTTCAGGAAGGAAAAATGGTTCGCCTTAAACTGTCACATGCCCATAAAATAAAAGAAAATATTGAAGGCATAGAACTTGTAGTACCTAGGAGTCGCAGTCAAGCCTTGGTGGTACGTAATTTTCTTTCTGGGCGTTATGGCGTCAATGGAGATTACCCATTGCTAGATCAAATTCAAAAGAAAAAGATGCTGCGCGGTCGCTTTATTAATCAAAATGACATCAATAGCAAGCGCAAGGCTGCGGTCATCTCCGAGGATGTTTACAAACAACTTTTTGATAAAAATGAAAACCCCATTGGGCGGTACATTCAAGTCAACAACATGAATTTTACAGTGATTGGGGTCTTCCAAAACGAAAATGTGGATATGGGTCCTTCCAGTGATATTCACATTCCTTTCACCACCTTTCAGCAGATTTACAACCGCGGCGATCGCATTGGTTGGATGGTTGTGACCGGTAAGCCTGAGTACAACATTAAACAGATTGAAGAAGACATTAAATTATTGTTGCGTAATTTGAATAAAATACACCCAAGAGATAAAAGGGCGCTAGGCAGTTTTAACCTAGGCAAAGAATTTGCAAAAATCACAGGTTTTCTAAAAGGAATGCAATTTTTAACATGGTTTGTAGGCATCGCAACCTTAATTGCTGGCGTTTTTGCCATTGGGAATATATTATTGATTACGGTTAAAGAGCGTACTAAAGAAATTGGGATTCGGCGCGCCTTAGGCGCCACGCCTTTTGAAATTAAACGTCAGATTGTGGTGGAAGCCGTATTTTTAACCTTACTTTCAGGTATTTTAGGCATCATTACAGGAGGTTGGATCCTTATTGTCATAGATAAAGTTTGGGGACAAGGCGACGATGCCACCCTAGTCAATGCGTCCGTTTCCATAGCCGTCGTATTTGTAGCCCTTGCCTTATTGGTGTTATTAGGGTCATTAATTGGTTTGATTCCGGCTTTCAAGGCTACAAGACTCAAACCCATAGAAGCATTAAGAGAAGAATAATTAAATTAAAGCAATGAATAAAACAGTAAAAATTATTTTAGGAATCGTCTTACTTATCCTTTTGGTATTTGTATTGAAATACTTTAAAGATTCAAACAAAAAAGACGTTATCGATTATAAAACAGCCCAAGCCTTTTACACCTCTTTGGACACAAAAATTGTAGCCACTGGAAAGTTAAATCCGGAGGAAGAAATAGAACTCAAACCTCAAATTTCAGGAATTGTCGACAAAATATTAGTCGAAGAAGGGGATTTGGTTCAAAAAGGAGATCTAATTGCCAAAATCCGAGTGGTTCCAAACGAACAGGCTTTGGTAAGCGCCCAGAGCCGCATCAAAACCTCAAAATTCACCTATGACAATGCCAAAACATTGTTTGAACGCAACAAAGCACTCTATGAAAAAGGGGTGATATCGCGACAAGATTTTGAAAACAACGAACTGAGCTTGAATCAAGCTCAAGAAAGTTATATGCAGGCCCAAAACGATTATCAAATTATCAAACGTGGTTCTATATCTGGCGGCGGCTCTGCTAACACCAATATTGTCGCTCAAATTTCAGGAACCATTTTACAAATTCCTGTTAGAGAAGGAGACCAAGTGATTCAAAGCAATAACTTTAATGCAGGGACGACCATTGCGACCATTGCCGATATGCGTCAAATGATTTTTGAAGGAAAAGTGGACGAATCTGAAGTTGGTAAGCTGGAGGAAGGAAAAACCATTAAAGTTATTCTTGGCGCCATTAATGAAAAAGAATTTCCTGCCAAACTAACTTTTGTAGCGCCCAAAGGTATTGAAGAAAATGGCGCCGTTCAATTTGTGATTAAAGCCGATGTTGCCGTTGAATCTAGCAATAAAATTCGTGCGGGTTATAGTGCAAATGCTGAAATAGAAGTTGCCAGCAAGGACAGCGTAATGGTGGTCAAAGAAGCCCTACTACAATTCAATAGAATTACCGAAAAACCTTTTGTAGAAATTTTAAACGACAATGGCGATTTTGTAATAAAAAATGTTGAAATTGGAATTTCGGATGGTATCAATGTTGAAATTACTGAAGGCTTAGAGCTTTCAGATAAAATCAAAGTTTGGAACAAAGCTTCTGAAGAAAATAATGAAGACGAAGAAAATGACGACAACGATGCGTAATACAACCCCAACCCATTCAACAAAAAGCCTACTGCTTTTGCTGTGTTTTATAAACCTATTCAGCGTCAGCGCTCAAGAACAATGGACGCTAGAAGCATGCGTCAATTATGCGCTAGAAAACAACATCAGTGTTCAGCAGTCAAAAAACGCCTTACTCTCAAATAACCAAGATATTATTGCCGCAAAAGGTAATTTTTTACCTTCGCTTGGTGTTGGCGCCTCCCAACGTCTTAACTTAGGAAATGTAGAGGTATTTGATGGTCAGTTTTTAGACCGGACCTTTCATTCATCAAACATTGGCTTGAACGTTTCCCAGACGATTTTTAATGGATTTCGTAACACCAATATCTATAAACAGTCCCTTATCAATAAGGAGGCTAATGAAGAAGAAATTAAGCGCATCAGAGACAATGTGGCACTTAATGTGGTCAATTCTTACTTAAATGTGATGTTGAATAAAGAAAATTTAAGCATAGCAGAGACTCAATATAAGTTTTCAATTGAGCAACTCGAACGCGTTAAAGAATTGGTCGCTGCTGGCATTCAGCCCCGCGCCAATCTGTTTGATGCAGAAGCGGCATTGGCCAGCGACGAACAACGCTTAACCGTTGCCGACAACAGCTATAATTTGGCGCTTTTGGCCTTAACACAGGTTTTACAAGTTCCTTTTGAAGGATTTGCGGTTAAACAAATAGTACTAGATACCCCCTCAGAGTTGTTTTTATATAATGACGTCAACCCCATATTGCGGCATGCGCTGAAAAACAGAAGTGAAATTAAAGTGGCTGAGAAAAATATTGAAGCCGCTGAATTGGGCAAATCAATTTCAAAAAGTGGATTTTATCCAAACATCAGCTTTAGTTATGGTCTAAATACAGGGGCTAACTTTTCCAACCTTAGCAATGACAACTCTTTTTTTCAACAAATTAATGACAACCGAGGCCATAGTTTTGCCTTAAGCATAAACATTCCTATTTTCTCTAGATTTCAGAACAAAACGGCCTTGGCTAAATCAAATATTCTGGTTGACAATAGAAACCTGGCATTAACACAGGCCAAGGTCGACTTAGAGAGTAACATACAACGCGCTTTTACGGATGCTAAAGCCGCCTTAAAGACCTATGTGTCATCTCAAAAATCAGTTGCTGCCCGTCAGCTGTCCTTTGATAATGCGCAAGAGCGCTACAACATCGGTGCGCTTAACACATTGGATTTAGAACAAAACAGAACCCAATTGGTGAATGCACAATCAAGTTTAGTCCGTTCTAAATACGATTTTATTTTCAAGACCAAAGTCTTAGACTTTTATATTGGAAAACCCTTAAATTTGTAGATGGCTTGTATTTTAAATCTTGAAACCTCCACGACCAACTGTTCTGTTGCACTTTCACTTAATGGAGAGTTACTCTTTTTGAAGGAAGATAATAGCGCCCAATACTCACACGCTGAGCGCCTTCATATTTATATTGATGCCGTATTAAAGGAGGCCCAAATTGAGCGCAGTCAAATTGATGCGGTTGCCGTAAGTAAAGGTCCAGGATCTTATACTGGTTTGCGTATTGGTGTCTCCGCAGCCAAAGGACTGTGTTTTGGTCTAGACATTCCGCTTATAGCGCTGCCTACACTCGAAGTGCTTGCTAACAAGATACAGACAGAAGCGGGTTGTATTGTCGCCACTTTAGATGCACGCCGCATGGAGGTCTATTCGGCAGTATTTGATACCAATCACCAATGTATTGACCCCACTACAGCGAAAATATTAAACGCCGAGTCCTATGCAGATTTATTGGAAAAACATACTGTTTTTTTTGTTGGCAATGGCGCCGCTAAAACTCAGGATTTGATTGATCACCCTAATGCTCATTTTGATGATCAGCTTCCATCATCAAAAGAAATGTGCGCACTGTCTTATCAAAAATACAAAGCAGAAGATTTTGAAGACCTGGCTTATTTTGAACCCTTTTATTTAAAAGATTTTATCGCGTTTCCTTCAAAAAAGAATTAAGATTAAACATTGTACCTTTGTGTTTTAAAGCATAATTGATGAAACTTTTTTTAGTGCCAACACCTATTGGAAATCTGGAGGATATTACCCTT
>PAQB01000043.1 GCA_002709185.1 Flavobacteriaceae bacterium | reverse complement strand
GAGTCTTGTGTTTCAAGAAGCTAATGTAAATTACGAATCAACATTCAATTTGAGTTACTTGACAGTCCCTATCATGGCGAAGTTTTATGTAGCTAAAGGCTTGAGTCTTGAAGCGGGTCCTCAGATTGGATTCTTATTAAAATCGGAAGTTGATATTGAAGTGAACGCCAATGCTTTATTTGTTTCACAGAGTGAATCAACCACTGAAGACGTGAAAGATTTTACAAAATCAAATGATTTCGCTTTTAATATTGGTGCAGGCTACCAACTCAACTCGGGCTTAAATTTTAATTTGAGATACAACATTGGGTTAACAGATGCTTACGAAGATATTGACGCTAAAAATAGTGTTTTTCAAGTTGGAGTTGGATACACCTTCTAATTCTAAAAATTCTTTATTTGAATTTAAAAAAGGCTTTTGATAACTCGAAAGCCTTTTTTTATTGCATCCACCCTTCTCTGTCTAAACTTCTGTACTGTATGGCCTCGCTGATATGTTCGCTCTGGATATATTCTGAGATTTCTAAATCGGCAATGGTTCTTGCAACTTTTAAAATTCGGTCAAAAGCCCTCGCAGAAAGATTCAATCGTTCCATAGCGGTCTTCAGAAGCGCCATAGAGGCCTCTTCAAGAACACAAAACTCACGCAGATGCTTGGATTGCATTTGCGCATTGTAATGGACTGTATCCACCCCATCAAAACGTTTGGTTTGAAGTGCTCTTGCTTTTGTAACGCGTTCTCTTATGATTAATGATGACTCACCACTTCTTTTTTGTGTTAATTTATCAAAGGGGACCGGTGTGACCTCCACATGAATATCAATACGGTCTAAAAGCGGTCCGGATATTTTCCCCATATAGCGCTGAATCTCTCCTTTTGAGGAAGAAATAGCAGAGTTTGGATCATAAAAATAACCACTCGGACTGGGATTCATACTGGCCACCAACATAAAACTACTGGGATAAGTGACTGTGAATCGCGCTCTGGAAATGGTGACTTCTAAATCTTCTAAAGGTTGGCGCATGACTTCGAGAGCAGAGCGCTTAAACTCCGGGAGTTCATCTAAAAATAAAACCCCATTGTGCGCCATGGATATTTCACCAGGTTGCGGATACTGCCCCCCGCCTACCAATGCGACATCAGAGATGGTGTGATGAGGCGAACGAAACGGGCGCGCCGTTAAAAGCCCAGCACTTTGTCGCAGTCTTCCTACAACAGAATGTATTTTGGTTGTCTCTAAAGCCTCCTGCAGAGTCATTGGAGGTAATATTGAAGGTAATCTTTTGGCCAACATGGTTTTGCCAGAGCCTGGAGGTCCAATCAAAATAATATTATGCCCACCTGCCGCTGCAATTTCCATACAGCGCTTGACACTCTCCTGTCCTTTTACGTCTGCAAAATCAAATTCAGGCAGATTGAAAGATTTCCTAAATTCTGCATGAATATCAAACTCAGTTTTTTCAAGCGGAATATTTTTATTGAAGAAGTTGATGACTTCTGAAATATGTGCTGCAGCGAAAACATTTAAATCTTTTACAATGGCCGCTTCTTTTGCATTTGCTTTAGGTAGTATAAACCCTGAAAAACCTGCTTCTGATGCATTTATTGCGATTGGCAACACCCCTTTTATAGGCTTTAAACTACCGTCTAACGACAGTTCCCCCATAACAATATATTGCTCGAGTTTGGGTGCATTTATTTTTTCTGAGGCGGCTAAAATCCCCAAAGCCAAAGTCAGATCGTAAGCAGATCCTTCTTTTCGCATGTCGGCAGGTGACATGTTTATGATGATATTTTTCCCTGGAATTTTATAGCCATTATTTTGAAGGGCCGCTGCAATTCGAAAGTTGCTTTCTTTGACTGCATTATCAGGTAAACCTACCAAATGGTATCCAATACCGTTGTCTACGTTGACTTCAACTGTGATGATGAAAGCGTCGATGCCAAAAACGGCACTGCCATAAACCTTGCTAAGCATTTCATTTGATTTGAGACTTTAAAATTAGAAAAAATATCAAAACAAAGGAGAAAAAGATGAAATGTTAATGTTTGTTTAATTATTGAAATTATATCTAAGACAAGTTTTATTTTTGTATAAACAACAGACACTATGGCTAAAAAAACTAAAATTAATAAAGAAAATCTTGTCGCTTTATACATGGACGCGGTACTGGATCACAATGAAGTTCCCCAAAGCGTCTATTCATTTGCAAAAATGAACCATTTTGAAGAATCTGAATTTTACCGCTTTTTCGGTTCTTTTGAAGCCTTAGAAGCTGCCATTTACGAGTTGTTTTTTGAAAAAACAATGAAAACACTTGAAAAAAGCAAAGAATACAAGGATTATGACGCAATGAATCAATTGCTGAGTTTTTATTTCACATTTTTTGGCAATTTAACCGCCAATCGCAGCTATGTTTCCAAATCTCTTCAGATGGAAATGGGCGGGCTCAATCAAATGAAAAAACTTAAAACACTTCGACAAAAGTTCTTAAACTTCATTGATGAGCTGGATTTAGGAGTAATTGATATCAAAAATAAGCGAATAGATGACATCAAAGATAGTGTGGTCAATGAATCATACTGGATTCAAATGCTAGTGACCCTTAAGTTTTGGTTGGACGACGATTCAGCAGATTTTGAAAAAACAGATCTTTTTATCGAAAAATCTATCGCTGCGAGTTTCGAATTGGCAAATACCAAACCTCTAAAGAGTGTTGTTGATTTTGGTAAATTCTTGTTTAAAGAAAAAATCAGTATGCGTTAATGAAATCTATCGACAGAATTCCGACCTCAAAACTACAACGTGCTTCTAAATTGGTCTCTACTGGTGCAAAAGTTGGTGTGAACTACATCAAATATTATGGGGAAAAAATCAGTAAAACAAAAGAAATTGCCAAAGAAAACCTGAATAAAAACAATGCGGAGGATATTTATGGTGGCCTTAAACAGCTCAAAGGTAGTGCTTTGAAAGTTGCTCAAATGTTGAGCATGGAAAAAAACCTTCTTCCACGTGCTTATGTTGAAAAATTTTCTCTTGCTCAATTTTCTGTGCCGCCACTCTCCTCGCCCTTGGTTGTAAAAACTTTCAAAAAATATTTTGGTAAAGCGCCAGAAATTATTTTTGACGAGTTTGATGCCAATTCTGTCAATGCTGCGAGCATTGGCCAAGTTCACAAAGCAAAAAAAAACGGTAAGGCGTTGGCTGTTAAAATACAATATCCTGGTGTGGCAGACAGTATTAAATCAGATTTGGCACTTGTAAAACCTATCGCTTTAAGGATGTTCAACATCAAACCTAAAGGCGCTGAAAAGTATTTTAAAGAAGTAGAAGACAAACTAACTGAAGAAACAGATTACTGCCTAGAAATTGAGCAAAGCCAAGAAATCGCCAAGGCTTGTGCGCACATTCCAAATATTTTATTTCCTAAATATTATGCACATCTGTCCTCTAATAGAATCCTTACAATGGATTTCATGAATGGGGTTCATTTGTCTGAATTTGCAAAAAAAAATAAAGATTCAAAAAAGTCAAATCAGTTGGGTCAGGCGCTTTGGGACTTTTACATGCACCAAATTCACAATTTGCGTAAAGTTCATGCAGACCCACACCCTGGAAACTTTCTAATCAACGATGAAGCTCAGCTTATTGCTTTGGATTTTGGTTGCATGAAAACGATTCCAAACGATTTTTACATTCCCTATTTTGAATTGGCTGATAAATCAATAATGGACAACCCAAAATTATTCACTGAAAAACTCTATGAGTTAGAAATTTTAACAGCTGTAGATTCTCACGAGGAAACTAGTTTGTTTAAGGTGATGTTTCATGAACTGCTGAGTGTTTTTACATTGCCTTTTCAAAGCAAAGTGTTTGATTTTTCAGATCCAGAGTTTTTTGGTAAAATTGGAGATATTGCAGAGCGTTACAGTCAAAATACTGAGCTCAAGAAACTTAACAACACACGTGGGTCAAAACACTTCATCTACATGAACAGAACCTTTTTTGGCCTTTACAATTTAATGTTTGACCTCAAAGCCAATGCGGTTAGAATTAACCAATTTCAAGACTACAAATGATACATTTAAAACGCAATGATTTTGATAAACTCGATCATGTCTTCAGAATAAATTTAATAAATAGCTGTTCAGGATTTAAATCTGCTAATTTAATTGGGACCAAGTCCAATGCCGGTACCTCAAATGTTGCAGTCTTTAGTTCTGTAACACACCTAGGATCCAATCCGCCACTGCTGGGTGTGGTTTTTAGGCCGGTAACAGATGTTCCAAGAAACACTTATGAAAACATCAAAGAAACCGGACAATTTACCATCAATCACATCCATGCACCAATTATCAAAGATGCCCATCACACTTCGGCAAAATACAGCAAGGAAATTTCGGAATTTGAGCTCACTCAATTAGAAGAAGAATATAAAAATGGTTGGCACGCCCCTTTTGTCAAAGATGCGCCCATTCAGATTGCGCTCACTTATTGTGAAGAATATCTTATCAAGCGTAATAATTGCATCCAACTCATTGGAGAAATCAAAGATTTATTCATTCGCGAAGATTTGCTAGAAGGTGACGGATTTATCAATCTCTCTAAAGGAAATATTGTAGCCATCAATGGTTTGGACGGATATACGCTGCCGAAACTTAAAGCCCGATTGCAATACCAACGTCCAAAAAAAGACTTGAATTCTAAAATTTGACATTTTGAAAAAACCTCATCTCCCTGTCAAAATTTGCGTGGTTTGTCACCGCCCATTTTCATGGAGAAAAAAATGGGAAAGAGATTGGGAGTTTGTAAAATATTGTAGTAAAAAATGCAGCAAAAACAAAGCACATCTATAGTCTGGTTCACGGACAATTTAAGAGCAAGAGACAACTTTGTGCTCAGTGCTGCTATGAAAGCCTCAAGACGAGTCATAGGGGTTTATTTTTTAACTCCCGAGAAGTTCAGCGAAACTCAATTTGGTTTTAAAAAAACTGAAAAATTCAGAACTAAATTTCTACTTCAAACACTTAGCGATTTAAAATCAGAACTTGATGCGCTAAACATAAGCCTGTTGGTTTTTAATAGTACTGCTGAAAAACAAATGCGTGAATTGGTTAAAATATATGATGTGAAAGCAATCTATCAACAAAAGGAGTGGACCGATGAAGAAGTCAAAAAAATTGATTCTCTAAAGAAGATTTTGCCAGCCAATGTAAGCGTTCACGAATATTATGATCAATTTTTATTTCACCCTGATGATCTAACATTTCATTACAGTGAGACTCCTAAGGTTTTTACACAGTTTAGAAAACAACTAGAAAAAAAAGCTTTGGTTAGACCATTGGTTTCTATGCAGCCTCAAGAGGTGACCTCTAAAGTTGAAACGGATTTTAAATTGCCAACATTGGAGCAATTGGGATTTGAGGATTTCGAAATAGATTCGCGGACTGCATTCCCATTTAATGGCGGATCCAAAGCAGCCGAGCAACGCTTGGACCATTATTTTTTCAAAACGCAATCACTTGGTGTTTATAAAAAAACACGAAATGGTCTTTTAGGTAAAAATTACAGTTCTAAATTTTCACCATGGCTGGCAAATGGGAGTTTATCTGCCAGACAAATTTATTGGGAAGTCAAGGCGTTTGAAGAGCAATTTTACGCCAATCAATCTACTTATTGGTTAATTTTCGAATTGATTTGGCGTGATTTTTTTAAATACACTTCTTTAAAAAATGGCAATGCCATTTTTAAACTTAAGGGAATTCTAAACACCGTTTATGATTGGTCTAAAAATTCAAAATTTATAAAGGAATGGACAGACGGGAGAACAGCGGATGATTTTGTTAATGCGAACATGATTGAATTGAAAAATACAGGATGGATGAGCAACCGTGGACGGCAAAATGTCGCTTCTTATTTCGCAAAAACGCTAAAACTTGACTGGCGTATCGGAGCAGCCTATTTTGAAAGTATGTTGTTGGACTATGATGTACATAGCAATTATGGCAATTGGATGTACGTTTCAGGGGTTGGTAACGATCCTAGAGATCGCATCTTTGACCTTAAAAGACAAGCAGAAATGTATGATAACGACAAACGTTTTAGAAACCATTGGCTTAAATAAGAACGACTATGGAACTTACACTAATCTTTCCCAACCAACTTTTTGAAAATTCAGAGCTACTCCAAGCTTCCAAAAAAGTCATGTTGATTGAGGAATATCTGTTTTTTAAACATTTTAATTTTCATAAGCAAAAAATTCTGTTTCATAGAATGAGTATGAAATCTTATGAAAACTTTCTAAAAGCACAATATAATACTGAGTATATTGATTCAACTCAAACGGATAGCGATGTTAGAATACTGATAAAAAACTTAAGCGGTGATATCCAAAAAATCAACATATATGATCCCAATGACAATTGGCTTCAAAAGCGGATTAAATCTGCTTGCAGCAAAAAAAATATTGAGCTTGCGATTTTTAATAATCCCTTGTTTCTGCTTGAAAAAGCAGATTTGAATCCATTTTTTAGAACAGATAAGAAAAAATTCTTCCAAACTGCTTTTTATAAGAACCAACGTCAGCAAATGAATCTTTTGATGCAGAATGGTTCCCCAGAAGGAGGAGAATGGACTTATGACAAATACAACAGAGAAAAATACCCAAAAGGAAAGCAAACACCAAAAATAAAGCGCCCTGAAGAAAGTACTTATTTTGAGGAAGCGTTGATCTACGTAGAAAAGAATTTCAGCAACAATTGTGGTGAATTGCCAATAAAACCAAATTACCCGCATGATTTTGAATCTTCAAAAAAATGGTTTAAAGCATTTTTAAAAACAAGATTTGAAGAATTTGGGCCGTTTGAAGATGCTGTGCTTAAAAATGAAACTGAACTGCACCACAGTCTATTGTCTCCACTTATGAATGTTGGTTTGCTAGACCCTAATTATGTGGTTAAAACTACAGTAAACTATGCAAAAAAACACAATATTCCAATCAATTCAACAGAGGGATTCATTCGGCAAATCATTGGCTGGAGAGAATTTATAAGGGGTATTTATATTGCAAAGGGTACGGAAGAACGTACTAAGAATTTTTGGAATTTTAGTAGGAAAATGCCAACTGCTTTTTACAATGGGACTACAGGATTAGAGCCTTTTGACGATTCAATAAAGAAAATCACAAAAACCGGATACATACACCACATTGAAAGATTGATGATTGTTGGTAATTTGATGCTGTTGTGTGAAATTGATCCCGATGAAGTTTACCGCTGGTTTATGGAGCTTTCAATTGATAGTTACGATTGGGTCATGGTCCCCAATGTATACGGCATGAGTCAATTTGCAGATGGAGGTCTCATGTCTACAAAACCCTACATAAGTGGCAGCAGTTACATTTTAAAAATGAGCGATTATAAAAAGGGGGATTGGTGTTCAATTTGGGACGCTCTATTTTGGAATTTTATAAACAACCACAAAGCATTTTTTAAAAAAAATCCAAGAATGAGAATGTTGGTGAGTTCTTTTGAAAAAATGAACCCGGAGAAAAAGAAATTTTTGATCGAAACATCAGCAACTTTCATTGAAAATTTAAGATAACCAACTACACTGCTTACGCTGTTAAAGAAAGACTAAAAATGTTAATGTTTTTTTAATTCTGGTTGTAAATGTGAAGACATTCGCTATGTTTGACTTAAATCAATTTAACCTTGGTCTTAAACACCACTTACTTCAATAGAGATCACAAACAAATGCTAGAAGAATTTGTGGGAAAACCATATTCTTTTTGGGAATCTATTAAACGAGGTGGTATAGGCTCTAAAAGAATGATTGTTAAGCAGTTGAGCCCAAATTTGAATTTTATCACAAATGTCATATCGGATTTAAATTATGCCAACATCGAGTTGCGAAAAAAAGGCATTTTGATTCGCATTAATAAAGGTTTAAAAAATTTTACATGGGCCATTCCATTTTACCAGTTGGTTTTTTACAAAACAGACTTTACCAGTATACATGCTCAAGGGCGGTTCATCCACTTTGAAAACTCGAAAACTTTCAAAGAAAATAAACGTTTTTTTCAAGGATTAATGAGAGAAAAATTAAAGTTTGATCAACAATATATCCTCCCCTAGTTATGACCCTCAGCGCAATAGAAATTGATAGAATCATTGAAATGGCATGGGAAGATCGCACCACTTTCGAGGCCATCAAGTTTCAATTTGGTTTGTCCGAACGACAAGTCATCTCACTAATGCGCAAACATATGGCACCCAGCAGCTTTAGACTTTGGAGAGAAAGGGTTCAAGGACGCAAAACAAAACATCAGAAATTAAGAACTTTTGAATCGGGACGCTTCAAATGCTCACGTCAAAAATCAATTTCAAATAACAAAATATCAAAACGCTAATCAGTTTATGGCTACTAATATTACAAAACAGAAATCAAGACGAATCAATGGATTTTCTCATCATGAAATAGGAGATGATCACCTTTACACAGGACTAGATACACCCTTAAAAAAGGATGCATTCACAATTAGTGATGCAGAAAAGAAAAATAAAATATCTATACTTTTTGAAGAAATTATGGATGTTATGGGCTTAGATCTAACTGATGATTCTTTGAAAGGTACTCCAGATAGAGTCGCTAAAATGTACATTGATGAAATTTTTTCTGGACTCAATCCTAAGAACAAACCTAAAATCGCATTGTTTGATAATAAATACCATTATAATCAAATGTTGGTTGAAAAAAATATTACGTTTTACTCAAACTGTGAACACCATTTTGTTCCCATCATTGGAAAAGCGCATATTGCCTATATTTCATCCGGGAAAGTTATAGGGCTTTCAAAATTAAACAGAATTGTACAGTACTACGCCAAAAGACCTCAAGTCCAAGAACGTTTAACCAATCAAATCGGAGAAGAATTAAAATCTATTTTAGGAACGGAAGATGTTGCTGTCATTATTGATGCCAAACATCTTTGTGTGTCCTCTAGGGGGATTAAAGATGAATCTTCTGCAACTGTAACTTCGTTTTACAGTGGTGCGTTTAACAGCCCAGTAAAAGTTACTGAGTTCAATAATTATTTAAAATAAATTTATGACAGCTGTAAAAAAAGGCCAAGAGTTTTTAGAGAAAAAACTAAAATTCAAAAATACAAGCGAACGCATTGAAGCCTCTCGTGAGGTCAAATCCATCATATTGGGAATTAATGAATTGTATAAGACAAATAAAGACCAGTCATTGATGGATTTGATGAAAGAGCTCACATTGATCAAACAAAAAATTGAAAAACGCCTTAAAGGAAGACCCTTGACGTCATGAAAAAAATCATCATCATTGGGGGAAGTCGTGGAATTGGCAAAGCTATTGCTCATGCATTACTACCCACGCATCAGGTAATTAACATCAGTCGTTCAGTACCAGAATATACACATGCGAATTTAACACATCATAATTGTGATGTCATTTCTAGTGATCTCCCCGAAATTGAACAAGCAGATGGATTGATTTACTGTCCAGGAAGTATCAATCTAAAACCCTTCAAAAGACTGAGTTTAGAAGATTTTAAAAGTGATTTTGAAATCAATGTCATTGGGGCTGTCAAGGCCATACAAACGTACACCCCTGCCCTGTCACAAAGTGACTCTGGATCAATTGTGCTCTTTAGCTCTGTGGCAACCACTTTAGGTATGCCATTTCATGCCAGTGTTGCAACCGCAAAATCAGCCGTTGAAGGTTTAACCAAATCTGTTGCTGCCGACTTAGCGCCTAACATCAGGGTCAATGCCATTGCCCCAACAATTACACAAACTGATTTAGCTGCAAAACTACTCAGAAATGAAAGAATGGTAGAGAACACCATCCAAAGACATCCATTAAAAAAGTTTTTAGCACCAAGCGAAGTCGCTACTATGGCAGTATATTTAATTTCAGATAACTCAAAATCAATATCCGGTCAAGTGTTCAAATTGGATTGTGGTATTGTCTCTCTAAAAGTATAACTATGATCGTCTCGAAAACCATTACTTCTTTTTTATTTTTTTTGGGCATTTCATCAATCAACCCTCAACATTCAAATAAAATGACCCTACATGACATTAAAATTAAAAATGTAGATGGATCTCACATTGACTTATCACACTACAAAGGAAAATACATTCTTTTTGTGAATGTGGCCTCTGAATGTGGCTTTACAGGCCAATATGAAGGTTTACAACGCCTCTATGATACGTACAAAAAAGATCTTATGGTCATTGGAGTCCCCTGCAATCAGTTTGGACAACAAGAGCCCGGATCTCTAACACAAATTAAAACTTTTTGCAAACAAAATTATGGAGTCACTTTCTTAATGACCGAAAAAATTGACGTCAAAGGAAAGCGTCAGCATCCTCTTTACCAGTGGCTTACAAATAAAGAACTCAATGGTGTAAAAAGCACTACTGTAAGATGGAACTTTCAAAAATACATTATTGGAAGAAATGGTGAGTTTATAGATTATTTCTATTCAATGACACGTCCTATGAGCAGTAAAATCACAAAATTAATTCAATAGTTATGTTCAAATTATTCAAAAAGAAAACAGCCGTTGAAAAACTACAAGAGCGCTACAAAAAATTAATGTCTGAGTGGCATGACTTGTCTTCAACAGACCGCGCTGCCAGCGACGACAAATATGCCCAAGCGCAAGAAGTTTTAAATGAAATCGATAAAATCAATGTATAAATGAAATTTACGCTAACTTTTTTAGGCTTTTTAGCGATAAATTTAGGGGCGCTATTTTTAGGAACTTTGCTCATGGATGATGGTCCTACATCAAACTGGTATTTTGATTTAAAAAAAGCGCCCTGGACGCCTGCGGGATGGGTTTTTGGGGCCGCATGGACCTGTGTAATGGTGTTTTTTTCTGTGTTCATCACCTATTTATATCAAAATCTTGAAAGTCGAAAGCTATGGCTTCTTTTTGGGATTCAATTTGTATTGAATGTGTCTTGGAACTACATTTTTATGAATAAACACTTAATTGAGCTGGGCTTACTTAACATCACACTATTAACAGTTTTAATGTTCTATTTCTTCATCGCTTTCAAAAGCTTGATAAGTCACATGCGGTTTTTTGTACTGCCTTACTGTGTCTGGCTCTTGTTGGCAAGCTCTTTAAACCTCTACGTGGTGCTCTACAATTAAACCAAATGAAACTATACAAATTACACAAAAAACAAAACCTACCCATAACAGTTGACGAGGCCTGGACGTTTTTATCCAGTCCCAAAAATCTCAAAACCATCACACCCGACTATATGGGGTTTAATATTCTTAGCGGAGCCGATCGAGAAATGTTCGCTGGACAAATCATTCAATACATTGTGACACCAGTACTAGGCATAAAAACAAAGTGGGTGACCGAAATTACCCACGTTAATCAAGGACATTATTTTGTCGATGAACAACGTTTTGGACCTTATGCACTCTGGCATCACAAGCATTTCATCAGACCCATAAAAGGAGGAATTGAAATGGAAGACATCATTGATTATAAACTCCCTTTAGGCTGGATTGGTCAGTTGGCACACCCTATTTTGGTGAAACCAAAACTAAAGGAGATATTTGATTACCGTCAACAAAAACTGATTGAACTTTTTGGAGAATTCAAATCATGAAACCCAACGCTATATTTTGGTTTCGTAGAGATTTAAGACTGGAGGATAACCACGGTCTTTTTGAGGTCTTGAAAAATTACAAGAATGTACTTCCCATCTTTATTTTCGACCCCGAAATTTTAGAGAAGCTTCCAAAAGACGACGCCCGTGTAAATTTTATTTACAACCAATTAAAAGACCTTAACGACTCCCTTAATAGAAATCAAAAAATTAATACTTATTACGACCGTCCATCGCAAGTTTTTAATCAGTTGATTTCTGAATTTCCCATTGAAGCTGTATACACAAATCATGACTATGAACCCTATGCAATTGCAAGGGATAATACAGTTTCAGATATTTTAAGTCAAAAAAATATAGCCTTTAAATCCTTTAAAGATCAGGTGATTTTTGAGAGAAATGAAGTGACAAAAGACGACGGTTTACCCTATAAAGTATACACCCCGTATTCAAAGAAATGGTTGTGTACTTTTACTGAAAAACACATTGAGGCTTACCCCTCTGAAAATTTACTCAAATACCTATCTAAAATGGACCTTAACCAATGGGTACCATTAGATGCTATGGGCTTTACCAAGTCAAAATTAAAGATTGCCCCCTTCAAAATGGATCCACAATTGATTCATTTATATGAGGAAAAAAGGAACACGCCCTCGGTTGCAGGAACCTCCAGGCTTGGTCCCCACCTTAGATTTGGAACAGTCAGCATTCGTAAAGTTGTAAAAGAAGCGCTGAAAAGTTCTAACATTACCTTTTTAAAAGAACTGATATGGCGAGAGTTTTTTATGCAAATTTTATGGCACTTCCCACATACCGTCACCAAGAGTTTTAAGCCTCAATATGAAGCCATTCAATGGCGAAATAATAAGGAGGAGTTTGCGAAATGGTGTCAAGGTGAAACTGGGTATCCTTTAGTTGATGCAGGCATGCGAGAACTGAACCGAACCGGTTTTATGCACAATCGCGTTCGCATGCTGGTTGGAAGTTTTTTATGTAAACATTTACTTATTGATTGGCGTTGGGGCGAGGCTTACTTTGCTCAAAAATTACATGATTTTGAACTGTCAAGTAATGTCAGTAACTGGCAATGGGTTGCAGGTTGTGGCGTTGATGCAGCGCCCTACTTCAGGATTTTTAACCCAACTACTCAAATTACAAAATTTGACAAGGACCACCACTACATCAAAAAATGGGTTCCTGAATACCAAGAGTTAAATTACGTAAAACCCATTGTAGATCACAAATTTGCAAGAGAGCGCTGTTTAGAAGCCTATAAATCAGCGCTGAATAGATAATTAATTTTAAAATATCAAATTTCGATACGTTCAATCTTTGCCCCAATCGCTTTGAGACGTGTATCAATGTTTTGATAACCTCTATCTATCTGTTCGATATTATGAATGGTTGAAGTCCCCTTTGCGGAAAGTGCGGCTATTAAAAGCGATACACCAGCTCTAATATCTGGAGAAGTCATTGTTGTTGCCTTGAGCTGAGATTTGAAATCATGACCAATAACTGAAGCTCTATGCGGATCACACAAAATTACTTTGGCGCCCATATCAATCAATTTATCTACAAAAAAGAGGCGACTTTCAAACATTTTTTGATGGATTAGAACACTGCCCCGTGCTTGGGTTGCGACAACCAAAATAATACTAAGTAAGTCTGGTGTAAAACCAGGCCAGGGTGCATCAGATAGGGTTAAAATTGAACCATCAATGTAATTTTGGACTTGATATCCATCCTTGTGAGCGGGAATAAAAATATCGTCTGCTTTCCGTTCTATTGTAATGCCTAACTTTCTAAATACATTGGGAATGACTCCAAGATCTTCCCAACTGACATTTTTAATGGTGAGTTCACTGCGCGTCATTGCGGCAAGACCAATCCAACTGCCAATCTCTATCATATCTGGTAGCATGGTGTGAGAAGTTTCACTAAGTACGTCAACGCCTTCAATAGTGAGAAGATTAGAGCCAATGCCACTAATTTTGGCTCCCATTCGATTCAGCATTTTACAAAGCTGCTGTAAATAAGGCTCACAAGCAGCATTATAAATTGTGGTGGTGCCTTTGGCTAAAACAGCAGCCATGACAATATTGGCCGTACCAGTCACCGAAGCCTCGTCTAATAGCATATAAGCGCCTTTTAAAACTTTGGCTTCTACCCCATAAAAGTGATCTTCCTTGTTGTATCTAAACTCAGCACCTAATTTTATAAACCCTTCAAAATGAGTGTCTAAACGGCGTCGGCCAATTTTATCTCCACCTGGCTTAGGAATATAACCTTTACCGAAACGAGCCAATAACGGGCCAACAATCATGATTGAGCCTCTCAAACCTGCACCATCGACTTTAAATGCAGGAGTTTCCAAATAGTCTAAATCAACAGCATCTGCTTGAAAAGTATATGAATTATCGGAGTGCTTTTCAATTTTGACGCCTAATTTGCCTAACAATCGAATGAGTTTGTTGACATCAATAATGTTTGGGATATTATGAATATTAACCTTTTCAGAAGTTAAGAGCACCGCACATAAAATTTGTAGTGCTTCATTTTTTGCACCTTGGGGCTGAATGGAACCTTTGAGAGGATGACCTCCTTCAATTTTAAAAGACTTCAATAGCTAGTATTTAATTAGTTATTAACATACAGATAGAGAATTAATAGCGCTTTCTGTTTCTATTATTGTTCTTCTTGTATTGTTTTTTATAATTGGTTGTTTTACGCTGCATTTTAAGAAGTTGAGATGACTCCGTTAGTTGTTTCTCCGTATTTCTAATGTCGATTTTACCATTAGAAAGTTCAAAAAGATGATCAAATATTACAGCGTCTTCAACCGTGTCCTTGTTCCAGCTTAAAAATGATTTTTTCATGTGATTCGCTATGGTAAAAATAAGCGCATTTTTCATTTCTCCTTCTTCCCATGATGCAGCGGCATCGATCATGGTTTTAATATTATTTCCATAAAAGCGATATTTAGGATAGTTTTGTGGATATGGGAGCGGATCAGGATTAGCATTTAAGATTTCCTTTGAAGGCTTTTCAAAAGGCGAATCTGCATCGAGTTTAAAGTCAGACATGATAAATAATTGATCCCAAAGTTTATGCTGAAAGTCAGGAACGTCTCGCAAATGAGGCTGCATATTGCCCATCACTGAAATGATGGCTTTGGCCAGTCTATTTCTGGATTCTTTGGAGTCTTGTGCCACGGCGTGGTTGATCATTTTTTGAAGATGTCTACCATATTCTGGGATAATAAGGTGCTCACGCTCAGTATTGTATTCTAATTGATCTGTTAAGATTGTCATTTATTTTTATTTTAATGCGGTTGCAAAGTACAAAAAATTAAACAGAAACGATGCTTAATTACAGTGGTATCACAAAGAGATGACATCTTTAACTTCTTTACCTATCAGCATATATTTTTCGATAACGGCTTCTGGATTTGTCATTTCTACATGGATAGAAACGCTAGTATACTTGCCGTTTTTTGAAACGGAACTCGTTATGATAGCGCCCATATTATCAAAATTACTTTCAATTTTAGTGATTTTATCGGGGTCTGATTTGACAATAAATTTAAATAAATATTTAGAAGGCCAAGACGTTGTTTCATACAGTTGCGCTTTGAGTTTACTGTAAAATTTTTCGGAATGATTGGGTGATTGCATGTGGCATATTTAGTATTACAAATATACATCAAGTCATATTTTTTATTTAACTTTTAAATCACGAATTTTACAAAGACCATGACATTAGGTGTAAAAACAAAGAAAATAGCGATAATTGGTGGCCCAGCTTCTGGCAAAACATCAATTATTGACCAATTATTGAATAAAGGCCATGTTTGTATGGAAGAAATTTCTAGACAAATTACATTGAAAGCACAAAATGAGGGGGTAGATCAAGTATTTTTAAAAGATCCTATTTGGTTCAGCGATCAACTTTTGGCAGCACGACAACAACAATTTATTGATGCAGGCGCTGTCAACCGCCCATTTGTATTTTTTGACAGAGGGTTGCCTGATGTAATCGCCTATTTGGATTACATTGGCTGCGATTACCCCGAAGAATACATTGATAGTTGTAAAAAATACAAATACGATAAAGTTTTTATTTTGATGCCTTGGAAAGATATTTACGTTCAGGACAATGAACGTTATGAAACTTTTGAACAAGCTACTGAAATTCACAAATACCTCACAAAATGGTATACAAGCTTAAATTATGAATTGATAAAAGTACCACAATCTACTGTAGAAAATCGTGTAGATTTCATTTTAAATAATATTTAATACAATGTTGCACCCGCTTCAAATTTTAGAGCAATACTGGGGCCATACTGATTTTAGAACAAATCAGCAAAAAATTATCGAAGCCGTTTTAGAAAATGAGGATTGTTTGGCGCTTTTGCCAACGGGGGGTGGAAAGTCAGTTTGTTTTCAAATTCCAGCGCTAATTAAAGAAGGAATTTGTATCGTAGTTTCTCCACTTATTGCCCTAATGCAAGATCAAGTCGCAACGCTCAATCAAAAGGGCATAAAGGCCATGGCCTTAACCAATGTCAATCACTACAGTGAATTGGAACGAATGTTGGATAATTGTATTTTTGGAAATTATAAATTTTTATATATTTCTCCAGAACGCCTTGAAAATAAATTGGTTCAAGCAAGGATCAAATCTATGAAGGTAAGCTTGATTGCTGTTGATGAAGCCCATTGCATCAGTCAATGGGGGCACGACTTTCGGCCTGCTTACAGAAATATCAAAACACTGCGAACCTTATGTCCACATACTGCTGTGATTGCATTGACGGCAACCGCTACAAAAAATGTGATTAAGGACATTACTGAACAGTTAGATTTTTTGGCTCCCAAACTGTTTAAAAGCTCGTTTTTTAGGCCCAATTTATCTTATCATTCAATGATGTTGGAAGATCCTAAATACAAAGCCATCTGCCTTTTAAGAAAGATCAAAAGCAGTGCTATTATATATGTTCGGAGCCGAGTCGAATCAGAACGACTGGCAAAAACTTTAATACATGAAGGCATCTCAAGTGGTTACTATCATGGTGGTATGAGTTTTAAGAAAAAAGAAGGCATGTATTCAGATTGGATTAATAACAAATTTAGCGTCATGGTCGCGACCAACGCCTTTGGGATGGGTATCGACAAAAGTGATGTTGAAATGGTCATTCATTTGACGATTCCAGAAAGCTTAGAAGCATATTTTCAAGAATCTGGTAGAGCAGGCCGCAATGGAGATAAAGCTTTTGCTTATTTATTAACTGGTCCCGATACTGTGACCAATATGAAACCTTGGTTTGAAAACCTAATTCCAGATGCGCCCTTTTTAAAATTAATTTACAAGAAATTATGCACCTTTTTTCAAATTGCTTATGGAGAATATAAGACTGAAAGATTGGGACTGAATTTTGATAAATTTTGCGAAATTTATCAGGTATCAAAACGCAAAACCTTTAATGCACTTAAAACTTTAGAAAACCATGGAGTTTTGGTCTTTGAAACGGTTAGAGAAAACAAATTAAACCTTCAATTTCTGGTGTCAAATAAAACACTCCAATCATTAGTTAAAAAGGATAGCAAAGAAAACAATGTTACCAAAGCCATTCTCAGAACCTACGAAGGGGTCTTTAGCCAACCAACGGCTATTGATATAGAAAAAATTGCCACCAAAACAGGGCTTAAAATCTCAGTGATTTTGGAGGTTTTAGAGCGTCTTAAATCTGTTAAAGCCATGGGCGTTGAAAAGATTGAAACCGATGCACAAATCACATTTATGGTACCAAGAGAAGATGAAAAAACGATTCATAGAATTTCAAAATCGGTTTCCAGTCAAAATAGAATAAAACTTAAAAAATTTCATGCTGTTTTGAATTATGTGGAGAACAATTCAGTTTGTAAAAGTCTTCAACTCCTCTCCTATTTCGATGAAAAAGCATCAAAACCCTGCGGCATATGCAATGTCTGCACTGAGAAAAGCTTTACAAAGAATAAATACGCGCAAAAGGAAATCAAATGTGTACTTGATAACCTTGAAAAAAAACCATTAAGTTCGAGAGAGTTGGTTGAAATTTGTAATTTAGAAGATGAGAAAATAATTATAATATTGCAGTATTTAATGGAAGATCGAAAGATTAAACTCACAAATTCAAATCAGTATCAGATTTTATGACAGCCACTACAAATGTTCGAATTGTTTTTATGGGAACCCCTGACTTTGCAGTTCACATGCTGAAAGGACTCATTAAAAACGGTCATAATGTCGTCGGGGTAATCACTGCGCCTGACCGACCTGCGGGACGCGGTCAAAAAATAAAGCAATCTGCAGTAAAAAATTATGCACAAGAACAGGGCTTAAATATCTTACAACCAACCAATTTAAAATCCCCAGATTTTATAGCCCAACTCAGCGCACTAGACGCCAATTTACAAGTGGTCGTGGCCTTTAGGATGCTTCCTAAAGTAGTTTGGGAGATGCCTTCACTTGGCACCTTTAATTTACACGCATCGCTATTGCCGCAATATAGAGGAGCAGCACCCATCAACTGGGCCATTATAAATGGAGAAAATGAAACAGGCGTTACGACATTTTACATAGATGAAAAAATTGATACTGGAGCCATTATCATACAATCTAAGGTTTCTATTTCGGAAGACGATACAGCTGGAAGCTTACACGATAAACTCATGGAAAAAGGTCAGAAATTGATTTTAAAAACCATAAATCAGATTGAAAACGGATCTGTTAAAACAAGCATTCAGACAGACGAAAAAGAACTTAAAACAGCCCATAAACTTCACAAAAATAATTGTAAAATTGATTGGTCAAAAAGTGGTGTAGATATTCAAAACCTCGTCCGTGGCTTGAATCCTTATCCTGGTGCTTGGGCTTTACTAAAAAATGGTTCCGATAAATTAAATATAAAAATTTACGAGGTTAAATATGAAGATAACACGCATTCAAATAATATTGGAACTGTAATTGCAAACAAGACTTCTATTGTAATTTGTGTTGAGGATGGATATATCCATTTAACTAACTTCAAATTTCCAGGGAAAAAACAAATGGATGTTAAGGCATTTTTAAATGGGTTCAAATTTGATACCAGTGCAAAAATGATTTAGTAAAAAGGGCGATTTAAAAAAACTAAAATTAAATCACTACTTTTAACTCGTCAGTAGATTAATTAAACCTGAATTGTGATCATTAAAAAAGGAAAATTATTAATTGCAGAACCTTCTATCATTGGAGATGTGTCGTTCAATCGATCAATTATCCTTTTAACAGAACACAACAATGAAGGATCTATTGGATTTATCCTCAACAAACCTTTGGATTTTGAACTTGGGGATTTGATACCAGACGTTAAATCTAATTTTCC
This sequence comes from Flavobacteriaceae bacterium, assembly GCA_002709185.1. Next base: position 1,823 of record PAQB01000043.1, on the reverse strand, counting down.
AATCTACAATGGGGGCCCAGTACAACAAGACAATTTATACTTTATTCACAAAGTCGCAGAGCTTGCTCCGGAAAGCATAGAAATTTCTAAAGGATTGTATTGGAGTGGTGATTTTGAAAAAGTTACCAAGTTGATCACTAATAAAAAAATCAATCAAACCGAAATCCGTTTCTTTTTGGGGTACTCAGGATGGGACATCAATCAACTCCAATCTGAGCTTAGTTCCAATACATGGATATTGTCTGAGAACATCCATAAAGACGACATTATTCAAGCCGTTGATACGGCCTTTTGGAAGAAAAAAATGTTAGCCCTTGGTGGCGAATACAGTCTTTGGTCCAATGCGCCCGAAGATCCCTCCTATAATTAGTCCAATCGCAGCTTTACATTGAGCTTGTTTTGAAACTTTTTGGCGGCTTCCGTTGCATACATTTTCTTTCTAAATTTTGTCACTGGCTTAATACCTTGAATGACATTGGTAATAAATATTTCATCAGCCTTTTGGAGCTCAAAAGGAGCAATAGAAGTTTCAATCAAATCGTAATCGGCAGATTTAGAAATCATTTCAATCAATTGATCTCTAATAACACCCTTTAAACAACCATCTGCCAATGGTGGTGTTTTGATGACATTATCTTTGACTAGAAAAATATTTCCGTTAAGGGCCTCAATGATATTTTTGTTGGTATTTAGCAACAAACAGTTGTCATAGTTGTTTTCTTTAGCAAATATACTGCCGACAACATTGATGGCTTTGTTATTGGTTTTTAAAGTGGATAATAAATTAGGAGCGATAAAATAATCCTTAAAAAGTTCAATTTCGCATGGACCACTGTCTAGATTGTAAATATCCGAATCTAAAGGGGCTAAAGCAATGGTGTACTCTACAGTATTAGAAGTGGGTTTATAATAACCACCGGTTGATCTAAAAACTGTTAGTTTAACCCGGTAAGACTTGGCTTTTTCGGATTGTGTATCAACTAAATCCATAATTTGAGAAGCTAAAAACTCAGGAGTAAAGTGCATCGGAATCTCCATGCGCAGAATGCGCATTGAAGCCATAAGTCTAAAGTAATGTGCTTCCCAAAAAAGAGGCTTGTTGTTAACTTTGATGGTTTCAAAAACAGCGTCACCATAGGCAAAAGCCCTATTATTAACTGGTAAATGGGCTTCGGAATCTTCTAAAATGGTCCCGTTGATATTGATCATAAATATTGAAGAAAAATACTATGAATATATGTAAAATTGAACATTTTAGCGTGAGCCTAAAATTTGCTTTAAACTTGCAATTTGATTTTCCCATAGCATTTTAGATTCTTCAATCTCATCATCATCAGAAAAATCTGTTACTATGATAGAAACATCTTTTGTAATATTATCTACCTGAATTCTAAGTTCAAAAAAACAGTCGTCATCTTCGCTTTCTAACCATTGAAATTTGATACGCTCTGAATTTTTTTTGGTTAATAATTTCGCTTGCTCCTCAGAATCGTCCCATATAAATGTGAACAACTCCCCTCTTGAATTTACATTGTCCGCAAACCATTCGGAGAGGCCTGAGGGGGTAGAAATATAGTTGTATAGCAACTGCGGGGAAGCTTGTATTGGAAACTCTAATTCGTATTTAACTTTGGTACTCATGGATGTAATAATTAGTTTTCCAATATATACATTAATTTATTAGTTTTAAAAGAAAAAAAATATTTTTTACAAAGGATTTATTTTGAAAGCCCAGCAATTTGTTTCTATATTTACAGCCATCAATTATGGCGTGGTAGCTCAGTTGGTTAGAGCGTCGGATTCATAACCCGGAGGTCGGGAGT
>PAQB01000042.1 GCA_002709185.1 Flavobacteriaceae bacterium | reverse complement strand
TCATTAAATTTTCTTCAGTTCTAATGTTCGCTTTGTGACTTAGTTTTGTATGTCAATATCTAGATTTATGCTTTCCCCCTAAATTGAATTTCGTAATTATATTCTGGGGGTTATTAGCAAATTATAATTTTGTGGAGTCTTATCAAACCTATATCTTGCAACTTGATTAATATCTATAGAGTTTAAATTTCACGACAAATGAAAAAAATACTCGTAACAGGAGGTGCTGGTTTTATTGGTTCGCATGTGGTTCGCCTTTTTGTAAATCAATACCCAGATTACCATATTTATAATATGGACGCACTGACTTACGCGGGTAATTTAGAAAATCTCAGAGATATTGATTCAAAATCTAATTATACCTTTTTAAAAGGGGATATTTCTGATCCCTCTTTTGTTAGTCACGTTTTTGACAGTTATAAATTTACAGATGTTATTCATTTGGCAGCTGAATCGCATGTTGATCGTTCTATTAGTGCACCGCTAGAATTTGCTAAAACTAATATTTTAGGAACCATCGTGCTTTTAAATGCGTTTAATTCTCTATGGTCCTCGGATTGGTCATCTCATCGATTTTATCATGTAAGTACCGATGAGGTTTTTGGTACATTGGGAGCAAAGGGTCTCTTTGTGGAGTCAACCCCCTACAGTCCGCGTTCACCCTATTCTGCATCTAAAGCCAGTTCAGACCATTTTGTAAGAGCCTATGGCGACACTTACGGCTTGCCGTATGTCATTTCCAATTGCTCCAATAATTATGGGCCAAATCAATTTCCGGAGAAGCTAATTCCTCTGTTTATCAATAATGCCATTGAAAATAAACCATTGCCTGTCTATGGGAATGGAAATTATGTTAGAGATTGGTTGTACGTCCTAGACCATGCCAAAGCCATTGATCTAATCTTTCATCGTGGAGTCAATCATCAAACTTATAATGTTGGTGGTTTCAATGAGTGGAATAATTTAAACCTAATCAAAGAGTTGTGTCGTCAAATGGACGATAAATTAAACCGCCCCAAAGGTCAATGTGAAGCATTAATTTCGTTTGTCACAGATCGGCCAGGGCACGACTATCGCTATGCGATTGATGCATCTAAGCTAAAAAATGAATTGGGTTGGAAACCCTCAGTCAGTTTTGAAGAGGGGCTTTCAAAAACTATTGATTGGTATATGGACAATCCTATTTGGTTAGAAAATATTCGCTCGAAAGCATATCAAAATTATAAAATTTAGTCTGATGAAAGGAATCATACTTGCTGGCGGTTCAGGAACTCGTCTACATCCATTAACATTGAGTGTGAGTAAGCAGTTGCTCCCTATTTTTGATAAACCCATGATTTATTATCCTTTAACAGTTTTAATGCGGGCAGGTATCAAAGATATTCTAGTAATTTCTACACCCCGTGATTTGCCAAATTTCAAACACCTTTTAGGGGATGGGTCAGCTTATGGAATTCAATTGACCTACAAAGAACAACCGACTCCAGATGGGCTTGCACAAGCATTCATCATTGGAGAATCATTTATTGGAAACGACGATGTATGTTTAATTCTTGGAGATAATCTTTTTTATGGTGCAGGTTTAGATACACTTTTAGAGTCTGCAGTGAACAGTGTACAAAATGACAAGAATGCTGTTATTTTTGGAAATTATGTTAAAGATCCTGAACGCTATGGTGTTGCTGAATTTGACACCCATAATAATGTTTTGAGCATTCAAGAAAAACCATTACATCCTAAATCAAATTATGCCGTAGTTGGCTTGTATTTTTATCCAAACTCAGTAATTGATATGGCTAAAAATATTCGCCCTTCTTCGCGCGGTGAGCTTGAAATTACTTCTGTTAATCAGCTTTACTTAGAACAAAAAACATTAAAATTAGAATTGTTAAAGCGCGGTTTCGCATGGCTCGATACTGGGACACATGAGGCCCTGGCTGAAGCCACGGAGTTTGTTAAAGCGATTGAGAAAAGAACAGGTCGAAAAGTTGGCTGTCCCGAAGAAATTGCTCTAGATAAAGGGTGGGTAACCAAGCAAATGCTGTCACGGCAAATTCGTAAATATAAAGGCGATTACTATACCTATATCAAAAGCATTATAGCTTAAATCTACAGCGTGATTTGTTTTAATACTGAGATGGTTTTTGAAGGGTTTTGGCTTTTGAAAACAAAACTCCCAGCCACTAATACATTGGCACCTAAATCACTTAGTTTTTTGGCATTGGAAGCTGTGACACCACCGTCAACTTCAATCATTGTGGAAGCGTTTTTTTCTTGAATTAATGCATTGAGCTTCTGGACTTTTTCATAAGTACTCTCTATAAAACTTTGACCTCCAAAGCCAGGGTGTACACTCATGAGACAAACCAAATCAATGTCATTAATATAAGGCTCTAAAACTGCTACATTCGTATCTGGATTTATGGCAACCCCAGCTTTCATCCCCTCATTTTTTATAGCTTTCAAGGTTGATTTTAAATCTTTGCAAGCTTCGTAATGGACAGTTAAAACATTACTACCCAGCTCTGCAAAGGTTTTGATATAACGTTCGGGCTTTATAATCATTAAATGGACATCCAAGATTTTTTTGGCGTGTTTTGAAATGGCTTTTAAAACCGGCATACCAAAAGATATATTGGGGACGAATTCACCATCCATGATGTCAATGTGAAACCAATCGGCTTCACTTATATTGACCATTTCGATATCCCGTTGGAGGTTTGCAAAATCTGCGGCTAATATTGAAGGTGCTATTAATGAACTCATAGAAATTGTTTGTTGCCACAAAAATAGAACAAAAAACAAACCCCCGCTAAAAGGCGGGGGCTTAATTATTATCCAAGATATGTTTTTAAAATTTTGCTTCTTGAGGTATGCTTTAAACGTCTTATGGCTTTTTCTTTGATTTGACGTACGCGTTCTCTTGTAAGGTCAAAAGTTTCACCAATTTCTTCTAAAGTCATTGGATGTTGATTTCCCAAACCAAAATACAAACGGATCACATCCGCCTCTCTGGGAGTGAGAGTTTCCAGTGCACGCTCAATTTCGGTTCTCAAAGATTCATGAAGAAGTTCCTTGTCTGGGTTTGGAGATTCTCCAGAACGCAAAACGTCGTATAAATTAGAGTCTTCGCCTTCAACAAGTGGCGCGTCCATTGAGACATGACGGCCAGAATTTTTCATAGATTCTTTAACATCATTGATGGTCATATCCAATTCTTTGGCAATTTCTTCGGCGCTTGGCGGTCTTTCATGCGACTGCTCTAAAAACGCATAGGTTTTATTAATTTTATTTATAGATCCAATTTTGTTAAGCGGTAAACGCACAATTCTTGACTGCTCTGCTAGGGCTTGAAGGATCGATTGACGAATCCACCATACAGCATAAGAAATAAATTTAAAGCCACGGGTTTCATCAAAGCGTTGAGCGGCTTTAATGAGTCCCAAATTTCCTTCATTGATTAAATCTGGGAGTGTCAAACCTTGATTTTGATATTGTTTGGCAACAGACACTACAAAACGTAGATTGGCTTTAGTTAATTTTTCCAAGGCAATTTGGTCTCCCGCTTTGATGCGCTGTGCCAATTCAACTTCTTCATCTGCAGTGATTAAATCGACTTTTCCAATTTCTTGAAGGTACTTGTCAAGAGAGGCAGTTTCTCTGTTGGTAACCTGTTTTGTAATTTTTAGTTGTCTCATGATCTAATTTTATCTTATCAGTTTATTTTGGTATCACTTTATTATACGTTTAATGGTTGTTAAATGTTACAAAAAAAAGCCATTTTATTTAAAATGGCTTTTTTTAGATGAATGATTAATAAGAAAGGGGATTAATCGCGTCTCGATCTGCGATCATTTCTGCGATTGTCTCTACCTCTGTTATTAGAATTTCGATCTCTAGGTGGACGCTCAACATAACCTTCTGGTTTTGGAAGTAATGCTTTGCGAGACACTTTGTCTTTTCGAGTTCGGGCATCAACGCCAAAGTATTTAACATCAAAGACATCGCCCATATTCACAACATCCGAAACATTTTCGGTGCGTTCCCAAGCCAGTTCACTCACATGAAGCAGCACTTCATTGCCCGGAGCTTCCATGTATTCAACAACAGCTCCAAAGTCAAGCATTTTAATTACTTTAACTTCGTAAACACTACCAACTTCTGGCTTAAACATAATGGAATCAATTTTTGCTATGACGGCATCAATTCCATTTTGATCTGTTCCGAGGATTTCAACAATTCCTTCTTCTGTAACTGGATCTTCATTGATAACAATGGTTGTTCCAGTTTCTTTTTGAAGTTCTTGAATGACTTTTCCACCAGGACCAATAAGGGCACCAATGAATTCATTAGGAATAATTCGCGTTACCATTTTTGGTGCATGTGGTTTTACATCTTCAGCTGGCGCTGAAATGGTATCGGTGAGTTTTTCCAATATGTGTAAACGTCCATCACGCGCTTGTTGAAGTGCTTTTACCAATATTTCATAGGAAAGACCTTTCACTTTGATGTCCATTTGACAGGCGGTAATACCATCCGATGTACCAGTGACTTTAAAGTCCATATCGCCAAGGTGATCTTCATCCCCTAAGATATCCGATAAGACCGCATATTTGCCACTTTCAGCATCTGAGATGAGTCCCATTGCGATTCCAGAAACAGGTTTCTTTAACTGTACCCCAGCGTCCATGAGTGCCATGGTTCCAGAACAAACGGTAGCCATGGAAGACGATCCATTACTTTCTAAAACTTCACTGACCACACGAACGGTGTAAGGACAATCTTCAGGAACCATTCCTTTGAGGGCACGTTGTGCTAAATTTCCATGTCCAACTTCACGTCTTGAAGTTCCGCGTATTGGGCGGGCTTCTCCAGTACAGAAGGGAGGGAAGTTGTAGTGTAAATAAAAACGCTCTTCTCCTTCATGTGATGGCATATCTATCTGATTGGCATCTCTAGAAGTTCCCAAGGTGACCGTTGCCAGTGCTTGGGTTTCCCCACGGGTAAATACAGAAGATCCGTGTGTTGAGGGTAGGTAATCGACTTCACACCAAATAGGTCTAATTTCATCGGTCTTTCTTCCGTCGAGTCTCAAGCCTTCGTTGAGTGTCAAATCTCTCACCGCAGCTTTTTCAGCTTGTCTGTAGTATTTGGAAATTAAATCTCCAAATTCTTCTTGCTCTTCCTCTGAAAAACTGGCTTTGATTTCTTCTTTTATTTCAGAAAATGAGGCACTCCTTTCGTGTTTTGCAGAACCAGCTTTGGCCACAGCATAAACCTTATCATAGGCCATGTCGTGCACTTTCTTTGCAAGAGCTTCATCTTCTCTTTCGGGTTCGTATTCACGCACTTCTTTTTTGCCAAAAGCTTTGGCTAATTTTTCTTGTGCTGCACATTGTACTTTGATGGCTTCATGTGCGAATTTAATGGCTTCTGCCATTTCTTCTTCAGAAATTTCATCCATTTCCCCTTCAACCATCATCACTGAATCTGCGGAAGCACCAATCATCATATCGATATCAGATTCTGCAAGTTGAGCTCTGGTAGGGTTGATTATAAATTCTCCGTTAACGCGACCGACTCTAGCTTCAGAGATGGCGCATTCAAAAGGAAAATCCGACAGCTGTATGGCTGCAGATGCGGCTAGCCCAGCCATAGCATCTGGCATGACATCCTCGTCATGAGACATCAATTGAATCATCACCTGCGTTTCTGAATGGTAATCTTTTGGAAAGAGTGGACGCAGTACACGGTCTACCAATCGCATGGTTAAAACTTCTCCATCACTAGGACGGGCTTCACGTTTAAAAAAACCACCAGGGTAACGCCCTGCAGCGGCAAATTTTTCACGGTAATCTACGGTAAGAGGTAGAAAGTCGACATCAGATTGTTTGTAATTCGATACTACTGTACAAAGCAGCATACATTTTCCGGACTGAACTACCACAGCACCATGGGCTTGTTTGGCCAGTTTTCCGGTCTCGATGGAGATTTCTCTTCCATCGCCGAGGTCAATGACCTCTTTATAAACTTTTGGAATCATTTTATATTTTTCTAATTAAACATTGGTGTTGTGTTGTTGTTGTGTGGTGTGACCAATGAAAAACTTTAATTAGCTTCTTCTATTTGTTGGCGTAAATTGTACGCAGAAAGTAAAAAAAGAGGCACATAGCCTCTCTTTTGATGTTATTTTCTTAATCCTAATTCTTTTACAATCGCACGGTATCTCAAAATATCCTTCTTCATAAGGTAATCTAGTAATGAGCGGCGTTTTCCTACAAGCTTTACAAGCGACCTTTCGGTGTTAAAATCTTTTCGATTTTGCTTTAAGTGTCCTGTAAGGTGATTGATTCGGTGAGTGAACAATGCAATTTGGCCTTCCGCAGAACCGGTATCTTTTGCATCTTTACCGTGTTTTTTAAAGAGATTTTCTTTAATCTTTTTTGTTAAGTACATTCCAATATTTGTTTAAATAATTTTTATGCAAACAATTCTGACTTTCAGAACTGAGGGGCAAATATAGACATTTTCAGTAAAATGAAGCTTTGCTTTAAATATTTTATGGCCTGAGTTGTTGATTTGAGATCAAATCAATGTATTTGTTCACTTGATTTTTAAGCTCCTGGCGGTGGGTAATAAAGTCTAAGAAACCGTGTTCCAACACAAACTCCGCAGTTTGAAAGCCATCGGGCAATTCTTTTCCGGTAGTGTCGCGAACCACACGAGGTCCTGCAAAGCCAATGAGTGCACCCGGTTCGCTAATATTGATATCGCCTAGCATCGCAAAAGAAGCGGTAGTACCACCTGTTGTTGGGTCAGTACAAAGTGAAATATAAGGAATTCCAGCGTCCGCCAATTGTGCTAGTTTAGCAGATGTTTTGGCCAACTGCATTAAGGACAGCGCGGCTTCCATCATGCGGGCACCCCCAGATTTTGAAATGATCATAAATGGGATCTTGTGCTTTAAAGCAAAATCGGCGGCACGGGCAATTTTTTCCCCCACAACACTTCCCATCGAGCCCCCAATGAAACGGAAGTCCATACAGGCAATTACCAAGTCTTTTCCTTTGGATTTACCAACTGCAGTACGAACAGCGTCTTTGAGCTTTGTTTTATCTTGCGCCGCCTTAAGCCGGTCCGTGTATTTTTTTTTGTCCGAAAATTTTAAAGGGTCTTTAGATGTGATTTTTTTATCCAGTTCTTTAAACTTGTTGTCGTCAAATAATATATCGAAATACTCATTACTTCCAATGCGAACATGGTATCCATCTTCAGGGCTGACAAAGAAATTTTTCTCTAATTCTTCAGTTTCAATGATTTTTCCTGTAGGAGATTTGTACCAAAGACCTTTGGGCGTATCGCGTTTTGCTTCAGTAGGTGTCTGGATGCCTTTGTCTGTTCTTTTGAACCAAGCCATAATGTTCTAAATCGTTAGAATTATAAACAAATCTAAGAATATTTTTTTACAATGTATCGACATTGTTTAAATCTTCAAAGGCCTTTTTTAAACGCTCACTAAAGGCGAGTTCAGCTTGTCTCAACCAGCGTCTTGGATCGTAGTATTTTTTGTTTGGAACATCTGCTCCATCAGGATTGCCAATTTGAGCCTCTAAATAATCTTCATTGGATTTAAAATCGTCACGTACTCCCGTCATAAATGCATATTGAAGATCGGTATCAATGTTCATTTTTATAACCCCGTAGCCGATGGCTTCTCTGATTTCTTCAACAGAAGATCCCGAACCGCCATGAAAAACAAAATCGATGTGATTTTTAGCAACGCCGTATTTCTCAGAGATATATTCTTGAGAATTTTTGAGAATCTTTGGGGTCAATTTTACATTTCCTGGTTTATAAACCCCGTGAACATTTCCAAAAGCAGCTGCAATTGTAAACTGATCACTCACTTTACTCAATTCTTCATAAGCGTAAGCTACTTCCTCTGGTTGGGTATAGAGCTTAGACACATCGACATCGCTGTTGTCTACACCGTCTTCTTCACCTCCAGTAATACCCAGCTCAATTTCAAGTGTCATGCCCATCTTGGACATTCTTTCTAAATATTGTTTACAGATTTCTATGTTTTCTTCAATGGGTTCCTCAGAGAGGTCAATCATATGTGAACTGTATAGGGATTTCCCTGTAGCCTTATAATGGGCTTCGCTGGCCTCTAACAAACCGTCAATCCAAGGCAATAGTTTTTTTGCACAGTGGTCGGTGTGAAGAATCACAGCAACGCCATAGGCTTCAGCCAGTTGGTGAACGTGTTTTGCTCCTGCTATTGAACCCGCAATGGCTGCTTTTTGATCTTCGTTTGAAAGTCCTTTTCCAGCGTTAAATTGTGCACCACCATTTGAAAATTGAATGATGACGGGTGCATTGAGATTTTTTGCTGTTTCCAAAACGGCATTGATGGTGTTAGAGCCAATGACATTGACCGCAGGAAGGGCAAAACTTTTTTGTTTCGCAAGCTTAAAAATTTCTTGAACTTCTTTTCCAGTGGCAACACCGGCTTTGATTGAGTGACTCATTGTAGTTTTTTTTATTTGCGCAAAAGTAGTAAAATTTATTACTTTTGATTGAGGTTTTTAAATATGATTCACAGCCGCTTGAGACGAAATCGTTTGCGTTTTTTTATGATTTTTTAGAAAGGATAATTAAGACCAATATTATAAACCGCATTTCCAAAATTAAAGTCTCTAAACCAACGGTTCTCAATAGAATAAGTGGGGTTGTAGGCTTTAAAGCCAGTGTCAAATCTCAAAATAAAAAAGTCAAAGTCATAACGCAGTCCGATACCAGTCCCAACCGCAATGTCATTTAAAGACTTAAATCCTGTGAACATTGCCTTTGGGTCTTTGACATCGTCCAATACGTTCCAAATATTACCTGCATCTATAAAAAAAGCGCCGTTGAGATTCCCAAAGAGCTTATATCGATGTTCTAGACTCAAAGCTATTTTTAAGTTTGCTTCGTTAAATTCATTGTTGTTGTCAGAACGTCCAGGACCTAAATTATAGGCTGTCCAAGCTCGGTTATCGTTGGATCCCCCTGCAAAAAAACTTTTTGAAAAGGGAATGGTAGCTGCATTTCCCAGTGGCATTGCTACGCCAGCAAACGTTCTTAATGCGAGAACATTATCTCGCCCAAGATCCCATAATTTGATGTAGTCAAGTTCTGTTTTAACGTACTGGGAAAATGCTACATTGTTAATTTCAAATTCCCCGTTTTCATTTTTATCCAAGTCTACAAGGCCTGATACTGCATTGAGTAGGTTTCCGGCCAGCTCGAGCTTAAATCTAAAGATTGAAAAATCAGTATCAAATACATTCTCGCGATTGTCTTTTATTAAATTGTAGTTACTGGCTAAAATGAGGTTGTCTTGTATGAGTCGATCTTTTCGTTGCCGAATGTTTCTGACGGTTCTGTAGTCATTGGTGTTAGTGGTTTGAAAATTAGTATCGCTGTTAACCAATGTCATAAAATCATCGGCCCTGTTGATGTCTAGTCGAGTCGTTCCATTGCTGTTTTGTATTAAAAAATCGTCAGGGGTTGGATATGATGAAATGGCAACTGTTTCCAATCGATTGAAAGAATTTTGATAAACATTAAAATAATTTACTGGATTTAGATTTCTGACATATTGAAGGTTTAAAAGGTCAAAAGTGTTGGTAGTGTTTTTCTTTGGAAACCAATTGTATCGCAATCGTCCATTGAAAGTTTGCTTATCCAGACCAATGTTTCTTTGACCTGTAAATCCTACCCCAAATTGCGTAGTGGGTAGCATGTATTTAGGGATTATTTTCTCCGTGTTTATAGGAAAAAACATTCGCGGAATATTAAGCTTAACATCAGCCCCTATTTCATTGATATCAAAGAAACTCTCTTCAGATTTCGCACCATCCTTAGAGGCACCAACAGCGCCCAGAACAGAAACTTGAAGGGTTTCGGCACCTTTAAATATATTTCTAACCACAACCCCTGAGGTAAATGAAAGACCAATTTTTTGAATGTTGCTTTGAGAGACATTAAAATCGAATCCGAGTCCATATTTTTTCTTTGGATTAAGAAAAATGTTGGCTGTGAGTGTTGTGTCTTTTTTGTTTTCTATGTATTCAATATTAGGGTATTTAAAGGAGTTGAGTGCATTCAAATACCGATAGGTCCTTGTTTTGTCCAAGTCGCTGTATAAATTTCCTTTTTCGATCTGAATGACATTTGCAATGGCCTTTGGTTTGTATTTTAGTTTTTTGAAATTATAAAAGTTAAAATCATTAAATGAAGCCGATTTTATTGGAGTTAGATTATTGCGATTTTCAAAGCTTGCGTCAGTAAAAATATTCACTTCTTTAATTTTGTAAACCTTGAAGGGTTGTTGCCATAAACTGTCCCCATTTCTAATAATTCTGTTTTGAATACTCATTTTCACATCGACAACATTGTCTTTTCCAATGGTGTCGTTTTCAAAGCGGATATAATCTTGTGAAAAGTGGTAAATTCCAGAGTTTCTAAAATTAAAAGAGACTCTTGAACGTTCCTTTTCAAAGTTTGAAATGTCAAATTGCGCCCCCTTTTTAATCCACGAACTGTTATTGGATTGTTCGTAGATTGAATCAAGAACTGCAGTTTCAATTTTTGTGCTTTTATTTCCAATTTCGTAAGGATCACCTGTGAAAATTTGATACTCTAGTGAAGCCCTTTGATCGGACAAGGGGTTTACAGTATAGTTTACGGTTCGATCAAACCACCCTTTTGAAAAGTAGTAGCGCTCTAAGTTGAGTTTTGTTTTATTAATTTTAAGGGTGTCTAAAACCTCGGGAATTTCCCCCGTATTTCTCAACCAATTGTTAAATCCCAAGGCCGATTTTTTAATATTTTCCATTTGTTTTTTAGAAAATAGTTTTTCGTAACGTTGGTAGCGCTTAGGCCTTTTGTTGATCCAGGACTCAAAAATAGAATCTTTATTTGGCCGTGCTAAGTTATAAACGTGGAGTTTGAATGGAATACCTAGGAACTTATTATTTACTTTTTGAAAGGAAAGTTTAGAAAGTGTTTCTGATTTGTTGATTTTACCATTGACAATAAATGTATTTTCGGTCAGCAAGAGGTCATCCTTTTGAACTCTTTTTACTGCATCACAGCCGGAGAGTATACAGGCTCCAACAGCGATGACCGTAATTTTTTTTAGCGTTTGCTTCAACAAGACACAAATAAAATTTAGATTTATACTTTCAAAAAGAATATTAACCAAATGTACATTTTTTAGATGTTAACTAAAAACCAATCCAAACGAATCCTGAGTTTAAGGCAAAAAAAACAGCGTTTAAAACAAGGTCTTTTTACGGTGGAAGGACCAAAGGTTGTCCAAGAGTTTATAGATTCTAATTATGAATTGGTTGAAGTTTTTTCAATTAACAATAACTATGCCCATTTTAAAGAAAAACTAACAATTATTGATGAAAAGGCATTAAAAAAAATTAGTTCTCTTATTACACCAAATGCTGTACTGGCTATTTTCAAAACCCCAATCCCTGCTAAGGTAAACACCAACGGCTTGATTTTAGCATTAGATGATTTGAATAATCCTGGAAATTTAGGAACCATCATCCGGCTCTGCGATTGGTTTGGGATTAAAGATTTGGTGTGCAGTAAAGCCACTGTTGATTGTTACAATTCTAAAACAGTTCAGGCGGCTATGGGTTCACACACTCGGGTCAATGTAGTTTACTTGGATTTAGAGTTATTTTTAGAAAGTCATTCTAATGCTGTAGGTACATTTATGGATGCTAAATCCTCAATTTATGAAATGGAGCTACCCAAATCTGGAGTTATTGTTTTGGGAAATGAAGCCAATGGAATTTCAGAATCAATAGCCTCAAAGTTAAATACCAGGTTCGCAATCCCGCGCTTTGGGGAATTAAAACAAGCTGAAAGTTTAAATGTCGCCAATGCGGCAGCCATTGTTTTGAGTGAATTTAAAAGGCGGTCTATTGAAATGTAAAGTTAATGAAAACGCCACGGGTTTGCATTTGTTCAATGTTACGTGTCCATGGACTGTTGGGGTCAAGATCTTCAACGTGCTCATCTTTCATGGAAAAAACTCCGCGTAGTGAAGGCGTAAACTTAAACCATGTTAGATATATATCCACACCAATACCCAGTTCATAGAAAATATTGTTTTTGATTAGCCTAAAAACTCCTTGGCTGTTATCATCAGGGTTGTCTTGATTGCTTGACAAGTTTAAGGCTGTTGAAATACCCCCTACAATAAAGGGCTTGATGTTGTCTACGCGTTTGGTTGAAATTTTAACCAACAACGGAATGTGTATGTAGGTCGACCGCAATTCACGTTCAAGATCTTTTTCTTCATAAATAAGACCTTCAAAATAGGTTCCACTGTAGCTTAAGGTCCGGTTGGAAATCACCAACCCTGGTTCTAAGCGAATGTCAAAATAATCATTGATTCGAACATTGCCAATCAATCCCACATTGAAGCCAGTAGATTTGATTACTTGTATGTCCTCAACATCAGTTTTGTAATCTATATTAAAGCCGTAATTGTTGAATCCCAGATAATAGCCATAAGAGAGCTTTGCTTTATCAAAATTTTCATTGTTGATCAATCTTTCTTTGGTGAATAATTGCGCTTTTCCTTGAAAAAAGCACATGCATATAAATAAAAGACTTAAAAAGCGTTTCATATTTTTATTTTGATGCGGTGTAAATCGTTGCAACTCCAAAAGTTTGTGGCAGGGCTTTAACTTGTATAAACCCAGTTTTTTCTAAAATATTGTTGAAAGCCGTTCCATACGGAAATTTTTCCGCAGAAGCACTTAAATACCCGTAGGCTTGTTTATCTTTTGAAAACAACTTACCGATGAGAGGCAGGAAGAGTTTGGTATGAACAAAATAGCCTTGCCGAAACGGAAATTTTGTAGGGACAGAGGTTTCTAGTACGACAAAAATACCGCCTGGTTTGAGAACTCTCAGGATTTCTGTGAGTCCCTTCTCCAAAGTTTCAAAATTTCGCACTCCAAAAGCGACTGTTATGGCGTCAAAACTGTCATTATCAAAGGGTAAGTTCTCAGAATCGCCAGCGACCATATCGATGGTATGGTTGAGTTGTTTTTTGTCGATTTTTTTACGGCCTACATTTAACATACCTTCACTGATGTCCAATCCAATAATTTTTTTCGCATTGGTTTTGGTTAAATTGATGGCTAAATCCCCAGTTCCAGTAGCAATGTCTAAAATTGAATCGGGCTTTTGTAACCCTACAATTTCTACCACTTTATTGCGCCATTTGAGGTCAATTCCAAATGAAATGACTCGATTTAAACCATCGTATTCATTGGAAATTGTGTCAAACATTTGAGCAACTTGTTTTTTTTTGCTCATTGAACTGTTTTTATATGGGGTGATTTTTTTAGGCATCTATTAGGTTAAATTTTTGTCTTTTTGAACTGCAAAGAAATGCATTTCAGAAACAAATCCCTAAAAATAAACTATATTTGCACATCTATTAAATGATAATTAATGAAAATAATAATTGCTGGCTCTGGTCAAGTTGGATCTCACTTAGCAAAATTATTATCATACGAATCTCAAGAGATCACTCTTATAGATTCAAATGATGAAAAACTCACTTTCCCTAACAGCCAATTAGATATTAAAGTTGTCGAAGGAGATTGTACTTCAACTTCGGTTTTACACAAAGCAAATATTTCTGATACGGATTTGTTCGTTGGTGTGACCTCTTCAGAATCTATAAATTTAACCGCCTGCTATCTCGCACGTAAATTAGGTGCAAGAAAGACCATTGCTAGAATCTCCAATCCTGAACTTATTGAGGATAAAAATATTGATTTTTCTGATTTGGGAATCAGTGAACTTATTTCTCCTGAAATTTTGACCTCTAAGGAGATAAGTATGGTTGTTAATAGAGCCGAATTTACCGATCCCTTTGAATTTGATGATGGCGCTTTGATTACCCTAGGCTTGAGTGCAACGCATACCTCCACTTTTGTAGGTAAGACGGTTGTTGAAGCCGCTGATATATTTCCAGAAACACACTTTTTTCCAATTTCAATTAAGAGAGGTGAAAAGACAATTATCCCAAGAGGAGATACTGTTTTTCATAATGGGGACCATATTGTTTTTATGACTGAACCAGGTGGAGAAGAAGAGTTGCTCAAGCTATCCGGTCAAAACAATGAAGCCATTAAAAATGTGATGATTCTTGGTGGTGGAAGAGTGGGTAAGAAAGTTGCTGAAGATTTATCTAATGATAACATCAAAGTCAAACTCGTAGAATCTAATAAACAGAGGGCAGAAGTATTGGCCGAAGGTCTTAATGATTGCTTGATTATACACGGCGATGGCACTAACTCCGAGCTCCTGGAGGAGGAAAATCTCGATCAAATGGATGCTTTCATCGCTGTTACGGGAGATTCTGAAACCAATATAATGTCAAGTTTGATAGCAAAATCCAAGGGCATTTCAAAAACCATTGCTTTGGTTGACAACCTAGATTACTACAAATTGACGCAAATCAGTGGTATTGATACTTTAATCAATAAAAAATTACTGGCTGCTGATGCGATTTCTAAGCATGTTCACAATGCTGAAATTGTTGCCATTTCACAGTTGGACAATATGGATGCAGAGTTATTAGAATTTGTTGTGAATGAAGATTCCGAGGTCTGTAATAAAAAGGTAAAGTCATTAGACTTTCCTAGGTGTGCCATCATTGCCGGCGTCATTAGAGATGGAGAGGGTCATATCGTTTTGGGTGACTTTGTGATTTTAAACCAAGATAGAATCGTTGTTTGTTGTTTAAAAGACTCAATTCTAAAAATAGAAAAACTCTTCTAGATTTCTATGAAAATTAATATTAAAATTATTTTTTATTTTTTGGGATTTCTGCTGTTAATCAACGGCGGGTTTATGTTTTTAACTGCTCTATTGAGTTATTTTTACAATGATGGAATTACTCACAGCTTATTGACATCGGGAACCATTGTTTCAGTTTTGGGCTTGCTCATGTTGCTCATAAATAAAAACCATGACAAGCAAATTAATAAGAGAGAGGGGTATTTGGTAGTTGTTTTAGGATGGCTTGCTATGATTTTTTCTGGAACAGTTCCTTATATACTTACAGGCACAATTGAAGGCTTTTCAAATGTATTCTTTGAAACTACATCCGGTTTTACAACCACTGGAGCAACCATTATAAACGATATAGAATCATTACCCGAAGGCATATTATTTTGGAGAAGTATAACGAATTGGTTGGGCGGAATGGGTATGATTGTTTTTGCGATTGCTATTTTACCCTTACTTGGGATTGGCGGTATGCAGTTGTTTAGTGCAGAGTCACCTGGGCCCAATACCGATAAATTACACCCAAGAATTACAGATACAGCCAAAAGATTATGGCTTATTTATGTTTCGTATACAATCATTGAAACGGTTTGTTTGAAATTAGCAGGAATGTCATTTTTTGACGCCCTGAATCATTCAATGTGTAACATATCTTCTGGTGGGTTTTCAACAAAAAACGCAAGTATAGCTTATTGGAATTCAAAACCCATTATTCAATATATAGTCATATTATTCATGTTTATCGCAGGGGCGAATTTTGTTTTGAGTTACTTTGCATTTAAGTTCAACTTCAAGAAAATTTTAAATGATGAAGAATTTAAAACCTACTTCTTTCTTTTAATTGGATTTACAATCGCAGTTGCATTGCTTCTTTATTTCTGTACAGATTTTTTATCAGGACTTGAGCCTCAACTTCATAGAATTGAGGGTGTTTTTAGGCATTCTTTATTCCAAGTTGTTTCAATTGTCACTACAACCGGGTTTGTCACAGCAGACTATACTTCTTGGACCTCATTACTACTTTTAATGTTTTTTGGTATGATGTTTTTGGGAGGATCTGCAGGAAGTACTTCAGGTGGTTTTAAAATAATGCGTCATTTATTGATCATTAAAAATGGTATTTTACAGTTTAGAAAAATATTACATCCACATGCAATTATTCCGTTGCGCTACAATACATCTTCGGTTTCGAACGAAATCACCTATAATATTTTAGGTTTTTTCATCGTTTATATGCTTTCATTTATTGCAGGAACACTAGTTTTTGCTTTATTTGGACTTGATTTTGAATCGGCATTGGGAGTTTCAGCGTCAAGCTTAGGAAATATAGGACCTTCGATTGGTTCCTATGGGCCTTTAAATACGTTTTCTGAGTTGCCAAATCTAGCCAAGTGGTGGTCTTCTTTTTTAATGCTTCTTGGCAGGCTTGAATTGTTTACCGTCCTGATTATTTTTACCACTTACTTCTGGAGAAATAGGTAAAAAAACTAACTCAACGACTTTTTAATTCTTTCGATCGCAGCTATGATCTGTTTTTGTGATGCTGCATAAGAAATTCGGATACAATTTGGATTACCAAAAGCATCTCCTGTCACAGTAGCAACCAATGCATCTTCTAATAAAAAGAGGGACAAGTCTGTTGCGTTGTTGATTTGGACGCCGTTAAATGTCTTGCCAAAAAGTGAAGAAACATCTGGGAACACGTAAAATGCACCTTCGGGGATGTTGCATGAAAAACCGTCTATTTCAGACAAAAGATTTAACATTAAATCTCTTCGAGTTTTAAATTCATCAATCATGTATTGGACTTTAGAGGGGGATGCTTCTAAGGCGGTAATGACGGCACGTTGAGCGATGCAGTTGGCACCGCTTGTAATCTGACCCTGCATTTTATTACAGGCCCTCGCAATTGCTTCTGGTGCTCCCAAATACCCTATGCGCCAACCGGTCATTGCAAATGCTTTCGAAACACCGTTAACGGTAATGGTACGATCGTACATATCCTCAAATTGTGCCATGCTAGCGTGACCACTTCCGTAGTTGATGTGTTCGTAGATTTCATCGGAAACTACATATATTTTTGGATGTTTTTGAAGCACATCAGCAAGCGCTCTTAATTCTTGTTTGCTGTATACAGAACCGCTGGGGTTACAAGGGGAGCTGAACCAAATCATTTTAGTGTTTGGAGTAATGGCTGCTTCCAATTGTGCCGGCGTCATTTTAAAATCTGTTGCAATTGATGTTTTAACTTCAATTGGAGTTCCTTCGGAAAGTTTTACAATGTCAGCATAACTCACCCAATAAGGGCATGGTAAAATCACTTCGTCTCCTTTGTTTAACAAGACCAATGCCACATTAGCCAAACATTGCTTGGCACCGGTCGAAACCACGATTTGACTGGGCTTATATAAGAGATTATTATCCCTTTTGAATTTTGTAATAATGGCTTGTTTCAATTCTCCATAACCATCAACAGGAGTGTAAGAATTATAGTTGTCATCAATGGCTTGTTTGGCGGCAGCTTTGATAAAGTCCGGAGTGTTAAAATCCGGTTCTCCAAGACTCAAGCCAATGATGTCTTTTCCTTCTGCTTTTAATTCTCGGGCTTTGGCGGCCATGGCTAGTGTTGCAGAAGTCGCCATATTTAGGATTCTGTCTGAAAGTAATTGGTTCATTTGTTGTTAGTTAGACTTGCATGCTGGGTTTTACCCCCATTAATTTTAGATAGCTAAAGTGTGCAATGATTGCTTTTCTTGTGGTTTTGTATTCATTATAGGGTAAATTGAATTCCTTGGCTGTTTTTTTAACTATTTCAGCAATTTTACCATAATGAATGTGAGATATATTTGGGAATATATGGTGTTCTACTTGGTGGTTGAGTCCCCCAGTAAACCAATTTATAATCTTGCTCTTTGGAGAAAAGTTTACAGTGGTTTTTAATTGATGTATGGCCCAAGTATTTTTTAAACTTCCGTCTTGTTCAGGTAATGGCATTTCGGCAGCATCCATAACGTGTGCCAATTGAAAAATGACACTTAATATCAAACCGGCTGTGTAGTGCATCACAAAGAAACCGATAAGTATTTTCCACCACGCAAGATCTAGAACAGCTATCGGAAGTACAATCCACAAGCTCAGGTAAATGATTTTTGAAATCACTAAAGTACTCCAGTTTACAAATGGATTGGGGAGTTTACCATAGGCTAATTTTTGTTTCATGTAGCGCTTCATCTGAATAAAATCGGTTGTAATCGCCCAATTGATGGTCAAAAGGCCATAGAGTAAAATGGAATAGTAATGTTGAAAACGGTGGTACCATTTCCATTCTGAATGTTTGGTAAAGCGTAAAATACGGCCGGCATCCAAGTCCTCGTCATGCCCATGAACATTTGTATAGGTATGGTGTAATACATTGTGTTGAACCTTCCAATTGTAAACATTACCAGCCAAAATATAAATACTGCTTCCCATAAGCTTGTTGACCCATGATTTTTTGGAAAAAGATCCATGGTTTCCGTCGTGCATCACATTCATCCCAACTCCGGCCATGCCAACTCCCATTACAAAAGTCAGTAGAATCTGAAGCCAACCAGGCATGCTTAACGTCAAAATAAAAATATAAGGCACAAAGAATAGCGTGAACATAATAATGGTTTTCAACCATATTTTCCAATTTCCTGTCCGCTTAATATTGTTGTCTTTGAAATAAGAATTCACTCTTGAATTTAGGATTCTAAAGAAATTTGTGGCATCTTTTCTGGGAAATTTTAGCTTGGGTTTAATCATGGATATAAATTAGTTTTTTCAAATATAAATAATAATTCAATCTCACACGGTAAGCAACTAATAATTTATGAATATTATAACTATTTTTGTTAAAACTTCTTTGAATGGATTTAATTCTAAAGTATTTCCCCGAGCTATCGGATGTTCAAAAGCAACAATTAAAGGCCTTGCAAGCGTTGTACGAGGATTGGAATCTTAAAATAAATGTCATTTCAAGAAAAGACATAAATTCATTGTATTTGAAGCATGTTTTACATTCGCTTGCCATCGCCAAAATCATATCCTTTGAGCCTGGATCATCAATTTTAGATGTAGGTACAGGTGGTGGTTTTCCAGGCATTCCTCTGGCGATTATGTTTCCCGAGACGACGTTTCATTTGGTAGACAGCATTCAAAAGAAAATCAAAGTCGTTTCCTCTATTAGCGATGCATTGGCCTTAGAAAATGTAAGCGCCGAGCATTGCAGAGCGGAACAGATTGACCCCTTGTATGATTTTGTTGTAAGTCGTGCTGTAACCTCTATGCCAAACTTTGTGAAATGGGTGCGAAAGAATATTAAGAAAAAGAGTGAACATTCGCTTAAAAATGGAATTTTATATCTTAAAGGCGGCGATTTAAAAGCAGAATTACAAACCTTTCCCAATGCTGCAATTTATAATTTGAAAGATCATTTTAGCGACTCATTTTTTGACACTAAAAAGCTAGTGCATCTCCCTTTAAAGTTTAGGGGGTAAAATTAGAATGTGGTTGTAAAATTTAGGGTTAATCCTGTATTTGGGCTCACTTGCCTACAAACACCTCCCACACAAAGTAATCCTCCACGTTGTCGACCATAATTCAAGGCTAACCTTGAGGCTCCACTAACGTAACTCCCTCCGAAATTATAGAAATGGACTTTGGTGTCTGTAGGGACATTTGATGTTTCGTAATTGTAAGAATCGTTCAGATATATTCCAAATTTGGAATTAAAAAAATATTCTGCTGTTCCCCCCATCCAGTTCCGTGCATCGTCGTTGGTGGAAAGGTGTTGTATCTCTAATCGAAAAGATTTTCCACCTCCAAATTTGTAGGTACTTTCGGCCACACCAATCCAAGATCTAACTTCGCCATATATAGGAAGCTCAAGATAGCTCTTATCATAGAATAAATTTATATATGTAAATATAGAGCTTAGTTTTTTATTCCATTTTTTTCGAATTTCAATGTTAATATCAGAGAATAATTTATTTTTAAAATTAAAAAAATCACTTTGGTAGGTTAAACCATCTCCTGTGATTGGGCCGGTTGAATTTGGATCATTGTATTGGGTGTCTAAACTGGCCCAATAAGACATATTTATATTCAGTTTAGTGCCATATTTTCCGCCAAGAAAACTTCCTTTTTTAATGTTGTAAAATAAATCAATAAAATGTCCAATTTCTCCTGCTTTTACAATTGGATCATAATTTTGAACAGTCAGTCCAGGCTGTGTTTGGTATAAATAAATATTTGCTAACGTGTAGTCGTGTTGTTTGTTGAGTGCTGGTAGGTAATTCACACTCAATTGATTTGTGGGATTGGTTAGGGGGTCGCTAAAAACCCTTTCAGAAAAAAACCGCATGTTTTCCAAGCGCCTGAAGTTATAACTTAATCCAAAGCCTTTTTGACTGTATCCTGCCGTCCAAAGCAATGCACTTCCTTCAAATGTTTCTTGCTCAGAAAATTCAATACCAGTACCAGGAATACTTTTGAGTCTCATATCTTTACTTTTAAGTACATACTCAACATCGCTATAAAAGTCACCATTCGTGAAATTGATCCGCGCCGAGTAGGCATTGACAAGTTCCGGTATATTTATACTAGATTCGTTCTGAACAGTATCATATTTTTCTTTTTTACCAACATAACTGAATCCAATAACCAAACTGCCTTTAGGTATGATATTAAAGGAGTTGGAAATATTTATTTGGTTGTCAAC
>PAQB01000041.1 GCA_002709185.1 Flavobacteriaceae bacterium | reverse complement strand
ACTAAGTGCACCATTAATAATTCCTAAAATATACATTTCAAACAAATCGTATAAAGACAAGCCCTCAAGTCCTGGAAGCTGAATGGATTTAAACAGTCGAACCACCCATTTGACCAAAGGAATTTTATTCAATTTATTTTCAATATTTTGACTCATTTAAAGGCTTTTAAACTTAAATCTAAGTTGTGAACTGAGTGTGTCAATGCACCTGATGAAATAAAATCAACACCACATTCGGCATAATGTCGTAAAGTAACCTCATTAATGCCACCAGAAGATTCTGTATGGCACTGGTCTCCAATTAAAGAAACCGCTTTTTTGGTGTCTTGTATCCCGAAATTATCAATTAAAATACGATCGGCACCCCCGTGGTCTAAAATTGCTTGTATTTCGTCCAAATCACGTGCTTCAACAATAATTTTTAGGGACAAATCGTGTTTCCTAAGATAAAGCATTGTTTTTTCTAATGCCTCAGTAACTCCGCCTGCAAAATCGATATGATTGTCCTTGAGCATGATCATGTCATACAAGGCAAATCGATGGTTGACACCCCCACCAATAGACACCGCCCATTTTTCCAAAACTCTTATGCCAGGGGTTGTTTTGCGGGTGTCTAAAATTCTTGTTTTTGTGCCCTTTAGTAAATCAACATATGCACTTGTCTTTGTAGCAATTGCACTCATTCGTTGCATGGCGTTGAGTACCAAACGCTCAGCTTTTAAAATGGATTGCTGTGAACCCATTACTTCAAAAGCAATATCCCCAAATTTAACAGCAGTTCCATCCTTGATCAGAACCTTTACCTTTAGCTTCGGGTCAACATATGTAAACACACTTTTGGCGAATGTTACTCCAGCTAAAGTCCCATTGTCCTTTACAATGAGTCGGGCTTTACCAAAAGTATTTTCTGGAATACACGCAAGAGAACTGTGATCGCCCTCCCCTACATCTTCGCGAATGGCATTGGCTATAATACGTTCTATTTCATTTTTAAAAGCTAATGAACTGATCATAGAATTTAGTTTAATGCGAATGTAATAATTTGAATGCTCATAAATATAAGAATAAAATCTATTTTATGATTAACTTTGCCATGTGAAAATCAAAGTATTAGTCCTAGGGAAAACAGACGCAAAAGCGCTGAAAGAATTGATTCAAAAATACGAATCCAGACTTCGGCATTACATTCCGTTTTCGATGGAAATCATTCCCGACTTAAAGAATACCAAAAATCTTAGCATAAGTCTACAAAAAGAAAAAGAAGGGCAACTGATTTTGAATAAAATAAACACTTCAGATCGATTGTTTTTATTAGACGAAAAAGGAAAAGATTATGATTCTATTGAATTTTCAATGTTTTTACAAAAACAAATGAACTCTGGATTAAAACAAATGGTGATTGTGATTGGCGGACCTTATGGTTTTTCAGAAGCAGTATATAAAAGTGCTCATGGTAAAATTTCGTTTTCAAAAATGACTTTTTCCCATCAAATGATTCGTTTATTTGTTGTAGAGCAATTGTACAGAGGTATGAGTATCTTAAAAAACGAACCCTATCACCACCAATAAAAGAGGCCATGATTGAAATCGTTTTTGCAACTAATAATCCCAATAAACTTCATGAAGTTCAAGAACAACTTCCCAAAAGAATTAAACTCATTAGCTTAAAAGACATTGGATGTAACGAAGACATTGCTGAAACTCAAAATACCATTGAGGGTAATGCCATTCAAAAAGTCAATTATATCAAGAAAAAATACAATTTAGATTGCTTTGCTGACGATACTGGCTTAGAAGTTGAAATTTTAAATGGGGAACCTGGAGTCTACTCAGCACGTTATGCCGGTCCTGAAAAAAATGCGGATGATAACATCCAAAAATTACTTTATAAATTAAAAGATAAAGCCAACCGAAAAGCACAATTTAAAACGGTCATTGCAATGCATTTTAGGGGGGAATTAATAACTTTTGAAGGGATTTGCAAAGGAGAAATCACAGAAAATGTTATGGGTTCCGGAGGCTTTGGTTACGATCCAATTTTCAAACCTTTAGGGCATTCAAAAACTTTCGCGCAATTGGCTTTATGTGAAAAAAACAAGATTGGACACAGAGGCCAGGCTGTTGCTCAGTTAATTGATTTCTTTCAAGCTTAAACAAAATTAATTAATGTACCTTTGCTGCAAATCCTCAGGGTGAGGATGTGATGTAAGGAGCATTAGGTATAAAATTCGATACGCTTCTGAGACAACACGACAAACGCATATCGAAATTAGTATACGAATGAATGTATTCCAAACATTAGGTCTTGAAGCCCATTTGCTACAGGCCATCGCAGATCTTGGCTTTCAAACACCAAGCGAAGTTCAAGAAAAAGCAATTCCAACCCTTATCTCTAAAGAATGTGATCTTGTGGCGCTGGCCCAGACTGGAACAGGAAAAACTGCAGCTTTTGGATTCCCAATGCTTCAAAAAATTAACATTGAAAGTCGAAAAACTCAAGGTTTAATTTTATCTCCTACAAGAGAACTATGTCTTCAAATCACAAATGAGATAAAACTCTATGGAAAATATTGCAAGGGTTTGAATGTTACGGCTATTTACGGAGGCGCAAGCATTACAGAGCAGGCAAAAAATGTTAAGCGAGGTGCACAAATAATCGTAGCGACGCCTGGACGTATGAAGGATATGATCAACAGGCGATTGGTCGATATTTCAAAAATAGATTACGCTATATTGGACGAGGCTGATGAAATGCTTAATATGGGCTTTTTTGAGGATATAAAATCCATTCTCTCTCATACACCAGAACAAAAATCAACTTGGTTATTTTCTGCTACCATGCCCAAAGAAGTTTCAATAATCGCAAAAAAATTCATGTCTAATCCAACGGAAATCACAGTAGGACATAGAAACATTGGGAGTAAGAATGTTTCACATGAATTTTATTTGGTAGGTTCAAGAGATCGTTATCCTGCCCTGAAGCGTTTAGCAGATGCCAACCCAAATATATTTGCTGTAATTTTTTGTAGAACAAAAAGAGATACCCAAAAAGTGGCCGAAAAACTTATTGTAGATGGGTACAATGCAGGGGCATTGCATGGAGATTTAAGTCAAAATCAACGTGACTTGGTAATGAAGTCTTTCCGAAATAAACAAATTCAAATGTTGGTCGCTACGGATGTGGCAGCGCGTGGTATTGATGTTGACGATATCACTCATGTCATTAACTACCAATTACCAGATGAAATTGAAACATACACACACCGCAGTGGCCGAACAGGACGTGCAGGAAAGACAGGCTTATCAATGGTCATCATTACCAAAAGTGAACAACGCAAAATAAAGTCTATTGAAAAAATGATTCAAAAAAAGTTTGTGAAAAAAGAAATTCCCCAAGGAATGGACATATGTGAAGTTCAAATTAAGGCATTGGCGCATAAAATTCAAGAAACGGAAATAAATCATAAAATTGACAACTATTTAGACGAAATCAATGCGTTATTTAAGAATGTTTCAAAAGAGGACCTTATCAAAAAATTCTTTTCTGTAGAATTTACACGCTTTTACAATTATTATGAAAAAGCGAAAAATCTGAATGTCCCAAAAGGAAATGACAACTTTTTAGAAAAAAGTGCAACTGATAACTCTGCAAGATTTTTTATAAATATTGGTAAAAAAGATGGTTATGATTGGATGATGCTAAAAGACTTTCTTAGAGACAGTCTTCAACTTGGGCAAGACGCAGTTTTTAAGGTTGACGTGAAAGATAGTTTTTCATTTTTCAACACAGAAACAGTTCATATGCCAAAAGTGCTAGAGTTTTTTAGTGACTTTAAACAAAATGGCCGCTACATAAATGTTGAAATTACAGAAAAGCAAGACCGCAGTCGTCAAAGGCGAAATGGGAAAAGAAGAAACGGCGCTAAAAAAGAACGTGGACATTTTAGCAAAGGGCGTAAACGAAGAAGTTCAGATTTTAAACAAGGAGCAGGTAGTACAAGACCAAGGAGGAGGAGCAGAAGATAATAATTTTATTTGTTAATATTTAGACAAAATTTTGAATAATATTTGCTTTGTAATTTCAGTTCATTAATTTTAATTTTTTAATAATTATATGAAGCAATATCTGCTTATAAGTATACTTTTAATTATTCCGGAACTTGTTGTTGGCCAAAAAAGTTCTGTAGTTAAGGGAAAAATTACTGATTCTGGTAATGACATTGCAATGGAAGGTGTGAATATTGTAAACATTAACCAAGTTTCTGGTACAACAACCAATATTGATGGGGAATTTCAAATTAAAGCAAAAACAAACGATACCCTTCACTTATCATTCTTAGGATATAAATCAATCAAAGTTAGAGTTACAAATGATTGGATTCGATTTGGTAATAGAACTACCATTAAACTAACTGAGCTTGCATTAGCTTTAGAAGAAGTTGTTATAAATAAGCTTAAATTAACAGGTTACTTAGAAATTGATATTAAACAGATTCCTATTCAAAAAAATGTTCGCTACAGCATTTCTGGCTTAAATAGTGGTTATGAGTCAAGTCCAAAAGCTCCAACTATGGTGAATAAAGTTTTAGGAGCAATTTTCAATCCAGCAAACTTTCTACATAGCATTTTTGGAAAAAAACCTAGACAAATGAAGAAACTCAGAAAAATGAAGAAAGAAAATGAAATTCGTGATTTATTGGCTTCTCGTTTTGACAGAGAAATGTTAACTGCTATTTTAAATGTAGATAAAATAGACTTAGAACTTTTAATTAGCGAGTGCAATTATTCAGATGATTTTATCAAAAAAGCTAATGATCTACAAATATTAGATGCCATAAGTGAATGCTATGAAGAATATAAAATTCTTAGTAGAAATAAAAGATAGATTTGTTCTGTAAAATTAAATATTACTTCGAGATTTTGTTTTTTTCTTCTATCCATTTAGATAGATATTTAGTAGATTTCATGCTATGATGTTCTAATATCAATCCTACTACATTTTTCAATCTATGTTTCTCGATATCAGTCATTAGAAAAGCAACTTTTTGCATAAAAGGTTTAGCGAAAATTGATTTAGAAAAACGTTTTTTAATGACCTCAAAGCCATTATTTTGAGATACTTCCCAATAATGTTTATTTGAATATAACTTAACTGCTTTAAATGTAAATTCCTCTAATTTGTCTTCAATAAATCCATTAGCTAAAAAATTTCCAAATATACCCTCAGCAGCTATACTAGAAAGAGCACAAGGGGTTCCGCATCTCATGGAGTCAATCACCTTTCCCTTTAGACCAGCACCAAACTCCAAAGGGACAAGCATTAAGCGGTAAGTACGTAAAGTAGAATATAAATCATCTATGCGCCCTTTAACTTTAAATTTATTTTTACTGTCACCAAGAGACATATGTTCCTTTGTAGCATAAGAACCGTAAATATGAAGCTCGACTTCAGGATTTTTTTGAATTATTCTAGGCCAAATTTTATTTTTTAAATACAAAATTGCTGTTAAATTAGGAGGATGCATAAAATTACCCACGAATACGAAATTTTTTCTGTCATTAAAATCTGGTAGAGACTTTTTAATTTTGAACTCCTTAAAACTGAAAAAATAAGGAATATAAAATAAAATATCAGGATCTGTACCGACTTCTGAAACTAGAATATTATATTCAAACTCAGAAATAATAAGGGTTATATCTGACCTGTAAATACTTGCAATTTCTCGTTTGGCTAAATCGGTATCAAGAAACTTTTTTGAAAAAAGAAATTTATCCTTAATATTGTCTTGTCTAGATTTTCTTAAAAAGTGAAGGTCTTCTGTATCTAAAATTCTTAAAGCTTTTGGGCAATTTTTTGAAACTCGCCAACCAAATTGTTCTTCCGTCATAAACCTGTCAAAAAGAACTATTGAAGGATTTAATTCTATAATAAAAGCATCGAAACTCGAGTCATTTAAACTTATTGATTTTACTTCAACTCCAATAGATTCCAAAGGAAATGAATAACTAATATTTTTAGCAGTAGTCCCAAAAATAACTTTATAGTCGTTCTCTAAAAACAACTCAAGAAGCTGTAATATTCGCATTCCAGCAGCGGAAGATTTTGGCTCAGGATAAACGAAACCAATACAAAATAAAGTCTTCTTACACTGCATAACATTTGTAGTTAATAGTTTCAAAAATAGAGATTAATCATAGATTAAAATTAAAATTTTTTACTGAAAAGTAATATCTTTGTAGTTCGAATTAAATTTGATGTCACTAACACCACTTAATGCTATTTCTCCTATCGATGGCCGTTACAGGTCGAAAGTAGTTGAATTAGAAAAATTTTTCTCTGAAGAAGCTCTAATAAAGTACAGAGTACTTGTTGAAGTAGAGTATTTTATTGCATTATGTGAATTACCTTTGCAACAGCTCTCTGGATTTAATAAAGATTTATACTCTAAATTGAGAGAGATCTATGAAAATTTTTCAACCAAGGATGCTCTAAATATAAAAAATATTGAATATACCACTAATCACGACGTTAAAGCTGTGGAATATTTCATCAAAGAAAAATTTGATTTGATGGGAATCAGCCAGTTTAAAGAATTTATTCATTTCGGCTTAACTTCTCAGGACATTAATAACACTGCAATACCTTTAAGCATAAAGCTTGCCAACGATAGAATCTACATTCCAATCCTTGAACAAATAATTGATAAATTAGGTAAACTTTCTAAAGAATGGGGTACAATTCCAATGCTTGCCAGGACACATGGACAACCTGCTTCTCCAACTCGACTAGGAAAAGAAATAAATGTTTATAAAGTAAGACTTCAAGAACAATTAGATGTATTGATTAAAATTCCAAATGCGGCCAAATTTGGTGGAGCTACTGGAAACTTTAATGCTCATCACTTGGCTTATCCCAAAGTTGATTGGAAGAAATTTGCTTATAATCTGCTTAAAAATAAGTTTGGTCTTATCCATTCCTTCCCTACTACTCAAATTGAACACTATGATCATATGGCTGCTCTTTTTGATTCATTGAAGCGCATAAATTCCATTATTATTGATATGAATCGTGACTTTTGGACCTACATATCTATGGATTATTTCAAACAAAAAATCAAAGAAGGTGAAGTTGGAAGTTCTGCTATGCCTCATAAAGTTAATCCTATCGATTTTGAAAATAGTGAAGGTAATTTAGGAATTGCAAATGCAATTTTTGAACATCTTTCAGCAAAACTACCCATATCTAGATTGCAACGTGATTTAACTGACAGTACAGTTTTAAGAAATATTGGAGTTCCATATGCACACACAGTTATAGCAATTAAATCATCCTTGAAAGGACTTGATAAGTTATTATTGAATAATTCGAAGATAGCGGATGATTTAGACCAAAATTGGGCTGTCGTTGCTGAAGCTATTCAAACTATCTTAAGAAGAGAGGGTTACTCAAATCCCTACGAAGCGCTTAAAGGGCTAACAAGGACTAATAAAAAAATAAATGCTGATTCAATTGCTAATTTTATCGACACTCTGGAAGTAAATGATAAAATTAAAGTTGAGCTTAAAAAAATCACACCATTAAATTATACTGGATTGTAAGTATGTATGAAAACCCTGTGAATTAAAATCGTTTTTTTTATTTTCTAAATGCATCTTGAAGCTGATTTGCAGCTGTTACACCAAGGCCTTTTATAATATTCGAAGCTGTTACTAAATTAATATTTCCAGTTAATGACAACAAAAGAGTTTCTGAAGACTCATCATTTACTAGCATAAGTAATTCATTGACATATTGCTGATCGCTAAGAGAATCAATAAAAATTTTAATAATTTTACTATTAATTTGTTCTTGCATTATTTCTTCAAGGTTATTAATTTTAATGTGTTTATAGAAATCTGTTATCATTAATTTAGAAACTTTAATATCAGTGGTTTTGTAAACATTTAAAGTTTTCAAATTTTTAATATGATCTAGCAGTATGTTTTCTGAAGATTTATTTGATTGAATATTCATTTCTGCTAGCATTCTAAACATTTTTTGATTTATTACAATAGTAGAAACTTTATCCATTTCAGAGAATCTATCAAAAATACCTTGCGAAAATATAGATGAAGAAATAAATAATAACAATAAGGTGTTTATAATTTTCATAATATTGAGTTTATTCATTAATTTAAAAGTAAATTAAAAAAAAAAATTTACCACTAACTTTATAAGTTAATAATAATTAAATACTATAAATTGTGGGATACTAAAAATATTTTATAAATTATTGATGTTTTAAAAATCAAATTACAATGAAAATTAAATTCAAATATATAAGTATGATTGTTTTGGTTGGATTTTCGTTCAGTTGTTTCAATGACAATGATGACGATATAGCCTCCGATACAAGTATAAAAAACTTTGTTTGGAATTCAATGAATGCGACTTATCTCTACAAATCAGAAATTAATAATTTGTCTAATGATCGTTTTGGCACAAATAATGAATATCTAGAATTCATTGATTCTTTTGAAGACCCAGAAAGTTTATTTGAAGCACTAATTTACGATCGTCAAATTGTTGACCGCTTTAGTCTCATATCAAATAATTATTACCAACTAGAACAACAACTAAGTGGTCTTTCTAGAATTAACGGAGCTGAATATAATTTCTATTTAGTCCCTGGAAGTAGTAGTAACGTCTTCGGGATTGTAAGATTAATTTTACCCAATACTAATGCGAGTAATACTAATCTTTTAAGAGGTAGTATTTTCAATAAAATTAATGGTGTACAAATAACCACTAATAATTTATCTTCTCTTTTAAAAAATGATAGTTATTCTTTAAATATGGCAATTTACAATGATAATGACACAGACACTACATCTGATGACGAAATTATTGATAGCAATGAAATAATTTCACTAACAAAAGAAGAATACAATGAAAATCCAATCTATTCTCATACAGTAATTAATGTTGGTCCAGAAAAAGCAGGATATTTAATGTATAATGGATTTGTAAATGAGTATAATGAGGAATTAAATCAAGTATTTGGCGAATTTAAATCACAAAATATTGATCATCTAATTCTGGATCTTAGATACAACTCTGGTGGTAGTATTCAAACTGCCACCCTACTTGGAAGTATGATTACTGGTCAATTTAATAACCAAATTTTCACAACTTTGAAATATAATGATGAATTACAAAGTAATAATGTAAATTATAATTTCACAAATAATTATAATAATGAATTAATTATCAACAACTTAAACCTTAATAAGGTTTATATTATTACTTCAAATCGATCTGCCTCGGCAAGTGAAATGATGATAAATAGTCTAAAATGCTACATAGATGTAAGTCAAATTGGTGATGAGACGGTGGGAAAATCACAAGCCTCAACAATATTATATGATTCTCCTAATCTTTCAAGAAACAATGTAAATTCAAGTCATACATATGCCATCTTACCACTGATTGCTATCACCGTCAATAAAAATGATGAAGAAGTTCCATCGTCTGGAATTGTTCCAGAAATTAGTATAATAGAAAACCCGAAAGAGTATGGAATAATTGGAGATTCATTTGAACCAATTTTAGAACTAGTATTAGCAGAAATACAAGGGTTTAATAGAATTCCAATCTCTTCAAATAATAGTTATAATTTAATATACGAAGATGATACAAATTCTATTAAAAATTTAATGTATGTCAAGTCTGCTTCAAATAAATAAACATCAATTAATAATTATTCTGATAATAATTGCTGCGGCACTGACTAGGTTAATTCCTCATCCTCCTAACTTTACTCCAATAACAGCTATAGCTCTTTTTGGAGGAATTTATATGAGTAATAAAATAATTGCATTTATACTTCCAGTTGGAATCATGATAATTTCAGATCTGTTTTTAGGATTTTCAAGTATTTCTTACTTTGTATATGGCTCCTTTATGGTGGTTAGTTTCATTGGAATCCATTGTAAAGATCCTAAAATTCTTAAAGTTATAGCCTTAATCATATTAAGCAGCATAAGTTTTTTTATAATTACTAACTTTGGCGTTTGGATACTTGGTGGTTATCCCAAAACGTGGACTGGCTTGGCAATATGCTATACAATGGCAATTCCCTTCTTCAAAAACTCACTAATGGGAGATTTTTTCTACTCAGGAATAATGATTTTATGTTATTTACTAGTTAGAAAAACCTTTTTAGAAGCCACTAAAAATCATTAAAATGTTCTAAATAAATTAAAGCCAAAGTAAACATCTCCATCTGTCCAGTCTCCAGCAGCAGAGGTCATGGTGTTTATGGAATTCATAGGTTGTGAATTTGAAAATAACAATTGAAAAACATGACCACCAGTTTCAATGTCAACCCCAATTCCAAGAGGATTATTAAAAATTGAAGCATCTGCCCTATTGAAATGATAGCCATAATCTATATTTATGGAGGTGCGCTTGGAAACTTTATAACGACCGCCAAGACTGAGCGCGTACTGGGTATTTTCTTGTAGGTCAAAAACAACTGTGTTTTCATGAAAAATTATAGGAGAAAAAAGTAAGGATAATGAATTATTGAATTTTCTAGAAATTATAAACTGATTAAAATATCCCATTCGGTTACTAAATGATAATGTTGGATAAACTTCTTTTTCTAGAGAAGAATCCAAAGTAATAGAACAATAATACACAAATGTAAAAGGAAAATTCTCAGACTGTTTAATCAAACTGGATTTAAAGCCTAAATCAAAAGTCTTCTTGTATGAGGTTCTTGAAAAACTAATATTGGAAAAAGAATTTAAACCATAAATAAAATTTAACCGGGTTACCGCATCATCTAAACCAAAGAAATTATCAAACCCATATTTGATACTTCCAAACCTATGGGAAACTGAAAAAGAAAGTTCTTTTGCTGAAACGAGTTTGGAAGACTCAAAATTGACAACTTTCAAGCTCTTAAACGCAGCAGAGGTCGCTTGACTGCTATCTTGGTAATCAATGGACTCTAATAAATCGGTTTGAGCATTTAAAAAGTGGTTGAAAAACAACAGACACAGAAAAAATTTAACAGGTAATTTCATAGAAAAAGTTAGATTAATTATTTATTCATGATCGAACAATTATTTAATTTATACTCCTGAAAAAGTTCATCGTAACCGATAAATTTTCCAAAAAGCCTTATAGTATCTCCAACTTTCACATCAGAAACAGCATTTCTAAACTTACAAAATATTTTTTTATCAACTATCAAAGCAGATTTTTTAACTGTTGTTACAGTTCCACTCAAAAGAATATTCTTTTCTGATAAGTTTGATTTATTTGAAGTGTTATTTATTGAAAATTTATAAATTAATTCTGCAGAAGACAATTCAATTGAAGGCGCTAATCGGTCTAAAAAAAAATAGACATAAACAGTGGTGCTGACCACAGCAAAAGCAATAATTATAACCACTACTTTTCTCATAAAAGGAAAGTTTATCTGTTTAATTTTTCTAAATCTAAATCTATAGAAACATAAATCTTTTCTGGAATTTTATTACGAACAATTCTGGGAACTTTTATATCAAAATCCCCAACAACCAATTGGAATTCGCCATTGATACTAATGCGGTTATTCCCAATTTCAACAATTAGTGGAATTTTATTAAGTTGTTTTTCAATACCATGAAAGAACAAAACACCTGAAAAAAAATAGGATTTAGATTTCTGAATGTCAAAATTAGAAATTTTCCCAACGAATGTAGCCTTGGGGTGAATATCTGATTCAGCGTAACTTTCATTGAAGTGTTCTTCCATGAGAGAATTTTTAAATGAAAAACCTTTGACCAATGCCAAAACAGCAATCTCACCATCATCGGTGTTTAAAATGGCTGAAACTGAATTATTTTCAGCTTTAACAGGTACAAAAGAATTGAGTTTTGAATCAAATATTATAATGCCATTACGGGTCAAATACTGCTGTTGAGCATGTAAATTTAACGGCACGATAAAGCCGATAACAAACAATAAAAAAGGTATAAATTGTTTCAAGTTATAGAATTATTTATTCTGTCACAGTAATTGTTCCATACATTGTATTTGGGTGAGGTCCACACAAATAGTCATGAGCACCGATAGTTGTAAAAGTATGAGAATATACGTGGCCTGAAGAATAATAACCTTCAGCGAATCCAGGCTCAGTAATATCACCTATTTGTTCTAGGTTGTGAGTTCCAGATCCCCAGGTCCATATGACTGTATCACCCACTTCAATGGATAATTGTTGATCAATACTATCACCATTTTGAGACCATCCAAAATCGTATGATGTTCCTCCTGCAGTTGGAGTTGTTTCAGTTGTTAGATCAGAAATGCTGTCATTTTCACAACTTGTTATAATAAATGTAAAAACTAATAGAAGTATTTTATATTTCATGTAATATTTTTTAACAAATATATTTAAAATGAAACTTAAAAATTGTTAAAATATTGACAATACTATAGAGCTATTACTTACTTAAATACATTTTTCTCCTGGCATACAGGTCATAAAATTCATCGTCTTTGAGGCTTTCTATGAATAAAATACTCTCACCAGTACTTTTCATCTCTGGTCCCAATTGTTTGTTGACATTCGGAAACTTGTTGAAAGAGAAAACAGGTTGTTTGATGGCATAGCCTTCTAATTGTGGTTTGAAATCAAAATCTGTAACCTTTTTGTGACCCAACATCACCTTAGTGGCGTAATTAACATAGGGTTCACCATAAGCTTTAGCAATAAATGGAACTGTTCTTGAAGCTCTTGGATTGGCTTCTATAATGTAAACCATATCATCTTTCACAGCAAACTGAATATTAATCAATCCTACAGTATTTAGCGCAAGGGCAATTTTCTTGGTATGATCCTTGATTTGTTGGATTACCAAATTTCCTAAGTTGAAGGGAGGCAAGGTTGCATTACTGTCTCCAGAGTGAATACCGCAAGGTTCTATGTGCTCCATAATTCCAATGATATAAACTTGATCTCCGTCGCAAATGGCATCAGCTTCTGCTTCAATAGCACCATCTAAATAATGGTCCAAAAGTAGTTTGTTATTAGGAATTTTTTGGAGTAAATCGACCACGTGAGCTTCTAATTCTTGCTTGTTTATCACAATTTTCATTCCTTGACCCCCCAAGACATATGAGGGTCTTACTAAGATTGGAAAATTAAGTTTGTCTGCTACTTGCAGAGCTTGGTCAGCTGTTTCAGCTGTATCAAATTCTGGGTATGGAATGTTGTTTTCCTTCAATAAATTAGAAAATGAACCTCGATCTTCTGCTAAATCTAAAGATTGGTAACTAGTTCCCAATACCTTAATTCCATATCTGTCTAATTTTTCTGCCAGTTTAAGGGCGGTTTGACCTCCAAGCTGGACAATGACCCCTTCAGGCTTTTCATGCTGAATTATGTCATAGATATGTTCCCAAAAAACAGGTTCAAAATAAAGCTTATCCGCAGTGTCAAAATCGGTTGATACAGTTTCGGGATTACAATTTATCATGATGGTTTCGTATCCACATTCAGCAGCAGCTAGAACGCCATGGACACAACAATAATCAAACTCAATACCTTGTCCAATACGATTTGGACCAGAGCCCAAAACAACAATTTTCTTTTTTCCTGAGACAACACTTTCATTATCGGTGTATGTACCACCGTCTTTAGTTGTCATTTCACTTTCAAAGGTAGAATAATAATAAGGAGTCTTAGCTTGAAATTCTGCTGCACAAGTATCAACAAGCTTGTAAACACGATTTATATTAAATGATTTACGTTTTTTATAAACTTCACTTTCTAAACAACTCAACATATGGGCGATTTGACGATCTCCATATCCTTTTTGTTTGGCTTCTAAAAGAAGTGGCTTAGTGATGGTTTCAATATTGAAATTTGAAATTTCATTTTCAAGAAAATACATTTCCTCGTATTGCTTTAAAAACCACATATCAATTTTGGTGATTTCGTAAATTCTGGATAACGGAATTCCCATTTGAATAGCATCATAAATCACAAAAACTCGGTCCCAACTGGCGTGTTTGAGCTTACTAATGACTAGATCGTAGTCTTTATAACCTTTTCCGTCGGCGCCTAAGCCATTACGTTTGATTTCTAAGGATTGTGTTGCCTTGTGTAATGCCTCTTGAAACGAACGACCGATGCCCATGACCTCTCCCACAGCTTTCATTTGAAGCCCTAGTTCTCTGTCACTACCTTCAAATTTATCAAAATTCCAACGCGGTATCTTAACAATCACATAATCCAAAGTGGGTTCAAAAAGAGCAGAGGTTGATTTGGTAATCTGATTTTCTAGCTCGTCAAGATAATATCCCATTGCTAATTTCGCTGCGACTTTGGCAATTGGATAGCCTGTGGCCTTGCTTGCGAGTGCTGAGGAACGAGAGACGCGTGGGTTGATTTCTATGGCAATAATATCCTCGTTTTTATCTGGACTCACGGCAAATTGAACATTACAACCCCCAGCAAAATCGCCAATGCTACGCATCATATGGATAGCCATATCGCGCATTTTCTGATATGTATTGTCACTTAAAGTCATTGCCGGTGCTACTGTGATAGAGTCTCCTGTATGGATACCCATGGGATCCATATTTTCTATGGAACAAATTATAACAACATTATTGTTATCATCACGAAGCAATTCTAATTCATATTCTTTCCAGCCCATAAGAGCCTTGTCAATCATGACCTCATGTATGGGTGAAATCTCAAGACCACGCTTTAAAAGTTCATCAAAATCTTCTTCTTTATGGACAATGGAAGCACCAGCACCCCCTAATGTAAAAGAAGCTCTAATAACAAGTGGGAAACCAAATTCTTGTGCAATTTCCTTACCTTTCAGATAGGAATTTGCCGTGGCTTGAGGGGCCATTGGAATGTTAATTTTCAACATCAATTCTCGAAACTTCTCGCGGTCTTCTGTGATATTTATCGCGTCAATGTCAACACCAATAATCTCAATATTATAATCTTCCCAAATTCCTTTTTCATCAGCTTCAATACACAAATTGAGAGCTGTTTGTCCCCCCATGGTTGGTAGAACTGCATTAATCTGTGGATGGTCTTTTAAAATATTTAAAATGGACTTGGTATTCAAAGGCAACAAATAGACATGGTCGGCCATTGAAGGATCTGTCATGATGGTTGCAGGATTGGAGTTAATTAAAATAGTTTCGATTCCATCCTCTCTTAAAGATCGTAAGGCTTGAGACCCAGAATAATCAAATTCACAGGCCTGACCAATAATAATTGGCCCAGAGCCGATGATGAGAATGGATTTTAAATCGTTTCTTTTTGGCATTTTATTATTGATTTGATTTCGATAAAATATTTTTCAAATTTAAATAACCTTTAGATATAAAAAAAGGCGTTACGAACAGTAACACCTTTAATATATTAACAATTGTTAATCATTATTTTTTATGACGAATTTCAGATGAAACACTCAACTTTTTACGTCCTTTTGCCCGTCTTCTAGCTAAAACTTTTCTGCCGTTAGCAGAGGCCATTCTTTCCATAAAACCGTGTTTGTTTTTACGTTTTCTTTTGGAAGGTTGAAATGTTCTTTTCATTTTATTTTAACTTTAAATCCGATATGAGAAATTTTAAATTATAATTTTACAATGTCTTAAAATTCGAGCTGGGCAAATATACAAAGAGTTTTTAGTTCAACAAATCTTATTTTAAAATTATTTTGTTTTGTTTTCATTACATTTGTACTACATTTTAAACTGAAAATATGTTCAATAAAAATATTAAACTCGTCTTGTTCATTTCATCTATTGCGTATGCAATTTATCAATTTGTAGAGTCTTACATAGGTAACGGAATTATGTTTATTTTAATTGGACTTACTTTTTTGTTTTTATACTATAAAAACGAATTCATTTTATTGGCGTTTTTAAAACTTAGAAAGCAAGATTTTACTGGAACTGAAGCTTGGCTAAGCAAGATTAAAAATCCACAATCGGCTCTGACCAAAAAGCAACAAGGCTATTACAATTTTTTGAAAGGAATAATGGTGTCTCAAAGCAATATGAATGCCGCTGAAAAGTTTTTTAAAAATGCTGTAAGTCTAGGACTATCGATGGATCACGATCTAGCAATGGCCAAACTTAACTTGGCAGGGATAGCATTTACAAAACGACGAAAAATGGAAGCACAACGCTTGCTTTCGGAAGCACAAAAGCTCGATAAAAGGAACATGCTGAGCGAGCAAATTAAGATGATGAAGCAGCAAATGAGAAAGGCCTCCATCCCTAACCAGCATTTTGGACAAGGAAACGCAGGTCGAAGACGTTAATTGTTTGATTCTACAACATTAACCTTTGGTATTTCAATGGTGTATTTTTTTCTTGATTTATTATTTAAAAATGTCTCTCTCAACCAAGGGTTATGAATTTTTAATTGCTTGTAATTAATACCAAAACCGTTAGCAAATTGTACAAAATCACTAACGGCTGTATCAATCTTCACTGAAAATGTAGGAGGGTAATCGTATAAGTCAGTATCCTTGTAATTAAAGCCATATCTTAGGGGATTGTTTGTAATTTCTTTGAGTGCTAGAATTCTAAATACATAACGACTAGTTTCTTGACTCAATATCATATCGTAGTAATTATCGACTGATTGACGTTTTAGTTCTGTGGCAATTCCATTCATTCCAGCATTGTAAGAGGCTGCAGCTAACGTCCAAGAACCAAATCTTTCTTTAGCTTTCAATAAGTATTCACATGCAACTTTGGTTGATAAAATGAGATTGTTACGCTCGTCAACATTTTGATTTACTTCTAATCCATATTCTTTAGCAGTAGATTTCATTATTTGCCAAAATCCTTTAGCACCAGCAGGAGAAGTAACATTTTGTAGACCACTTTCAATTAATGCTAAATATTTAAAATCATCTGGAATACCATTGGATTTTAAAATTGGCTCAATTATGGGAAAATACTTGTGAGCACGCTTTAATAAAAGAAAGCCATTTGATTGCCAATATGTATTAACTAAAAGCTCACGATCCATTCGCTCTCTTACATCACTAATATTTAACGGGACTATTTCTCCTGAAAAATCCAATTTGTTTGGCATTGGTAATGCGTATACATTGTAATCTAGTGGGAGAACATTGTCATGATTTTTATTAATAAAAGAAAAAAAAATAAAAACAAATAATACAATAAAAATTAAAAAAAAATAAGTGGGGTATTTGTTAGACATATCGTTGGTATTATAAAATTCTAATTTAAAAAAAAAGAATCACTTTCAATAAAGTTAAATATTAACACTTTTAGGAAAATTGAAAAATTGTTAAAGTTCACTAAAACAGTACTTTTTTTTGTAAATTTACATAGTATTCAAAAAAAAATATTCAATGTTAGCAGCCTCTAATCTTACAGATAATACGTTCCTTAGACAATATGAAGTTAAGATTGGTAATAGTATAGCTACTATAGAATACTCACAACAAGAACGTAAAATATTTCTTACAAAATTAAATATTCCAACTGAACTCGATTTAGACGGTTTCTCTGAAAAATTTATTAAAATAGTTCTTGAAAATATTAGTGACAAAAAAATTAGTGTAGTCCCAACAAGCCCACCTATTGCAAAGTTCATAAAAAGAAATCGCCGTTACAAGAAAATGTTACCAGTTGGGATTCGAATCTAATTGGGAACTAACGGTTTAACAAACTCAAAACGAACCAGTCCATCTAAATCAATTTTAGTAAGTTCAATTTCGTGTAGCTCATTTATTAACTTAGGATTCCAAGGAGTTTTTACTTTGACGTAGTTTTCTGTAAATCCGTGAATGTAACCTGACTTGTTTCCACCCTCAAACAACACGGTATGTACTGAACCTAGTTGACTTTCGTAAAAAGCCCTTCTTTTTTTGACAGAAAGACCTCGTAATAATTTACTACGCTTTTTCCTCACAGACATGGGTACTGTATTTTCCATAGATGAAGCCAATGTATTGGGCCGTTCTGAATATGTAAAAACATGTAAATATGAAATATCTAATACGTTTAAAAAATTGAATGTTTCAAGAAAAAGAGCTTCTGTTTCACCAGGGAAACCAACAATGACATCCACACCAATACAAGCTTGTGGCATTTTTTGTTTTATCATTCCAACGCGTTCTTCAAATAATTCTCTCATATAACGTCTTCGCATATTTTTTAAAAGCAAATTGCTTCCACTTTGAAGTGGAATGTGAAAATGCGGTACAAAACAATTACTTTTTGAAACAAAATCAATTGCTTCATTTTTTAATAAGTTGGGTTCGATGGAAGAAATTCTAAGGCGATTGATTCCCTCAACCTTATCCAAAGCTTGAATCATATCTAAAAATGTATGCTGATGTTTTTTGTTGCCAAACTCTCCTTTTCCGTAATCTCCAATATTTACTCCGGTAAGTACAATTTCTTTAATGCCCTTTTTTGAAATATTATAGGCGTTTTTCAGAACGTTTTTTAAAGTATCACTTCTAGAAATTCCACGCGCAAGCGGAATGGTACAATAGGTACATTTATAATCACAACCATCTTGAACTTTTAGAAAAGCGCGGGTACGATCTCCAGTTGAATAACTACCAACATAAAAATCAACAGCCTCAATTTCACAAGCATGAACAGACCCAACTGATTGTTTGGAAAGGTCGTTCAAATAATCTGTAATTTTAAATTTTTCGGTAGCACCTAATACCAAATCAACACCATTTACCTGTGCCAATTCTTCAGGCTGAAGCTGAGCATAACAACCAATAGCAATGATAAAAGCATCTGAATTGATCTCAAGCGCTTGTTTGACAATTGTTTTAAAACGTTTATCAGCGTTTTCAGTAACCGAACACGTATTTATTACATAAATGTCTGCTAAAGCGGTAAAATCAACGCGCTCGAAACCTTCGTCTAGAAAATCTCTTGCAATGGTGGAAGTTTCTGAAAAATTTAATTTGCAGCCCAAAGTGTAAAAAGCTACTTTTTTTGTTGCAATCATTCTTGTACATTTACAAAGAAAAACAAAGTTACAACGAACCAAGCTAATGTCAAAATACTCTCAAAGCTTACTATCCAATAAAGCTATAGCACTCATAACTTTATTTTTTCTTAATGGATGTATAAACAATAATAACTTGGCAATAGAAGGACAAGTTTTCCGCTACAATGAACATAAAAATATTACCAGCTTAGACCCAGCATTTGCAAAAGATAATGCAAATATTTGGGCAGTAAATCAACTTTTTAACGGCTTGGTTGAAATGGATGATAATATGAAGATTATTCCAAGTATAGCAAAAAAATGGGATATTTCTGAGAATGGTACTTTATACACATTTTATCTCAGAAAAGACGTTTATTTCCATTCACACGAAAAATTTGGTACTAATACAACACGCTCAGTTAATGCAGCTGATTTTGAATTTAGTTTTAAAAGACTGATGGACCCGAAAGTGGCCTCTCCAGGTGGTTGGGTATTAAAAAATGTAAAAGAATTTTCAGTAATTGGTAGTTATAAATTTAAAATAAAATTAAAAAAGCCCTTCGCATCATTTTTAGAACTTCTAACAATGAAATATTGTAGTGTTGTACCTAAAGAGATAGTTGATTATTATGGAGTAGATTTCAGAAACAACCCTGTAGGAACAGGTCCTTTTTTTTTCAAAAATTGGTCGGAAAATAATAAATTGGTATTTAGAAAAAATAAAAAATATTTTGAAACTGATGAAGAAGGAAAGAGACTTCCATATCTAGAAGCAGTAGCCATCACATTCTTACCAGAAAAACAATCAGAATACTCCCAATTTATTCAAGGCAATATAGACTTTATTTCAGGGCTTGATGCTACATATAAAGACCATATTTTAAATCCATATGGATTACTTCAAAAAAAGCATCTTAAAAATATAAATATGATTAGAGGCCCATACTTAAACACAGAGTATTTAGGATTTTTTATGGATTCGGATGTTGATGAAGTAAAAAGTAATCTTTTAAGACAAGCTTTTAACTATGGTTTTGATAGAAAAAAAATGATTAAATATCTTAGAAATAATATTGGAAATGTTGGAGAAGGTGGATTTATTCCTAAAGGTTTACCTGGTTTTAATTCTAATATTGGCTTTAAATATAATCCAAAGAAAGCCAAAGGATTAGTTGATGAATACAAAAAATTAAATAAAAAGAACTCAACACCTTCTCTGAATGTTGAAACAACAAAAAATTATTTAAGTTTTTGTGAATTCATTCAAAGATCATTACTTGATATTGGTATAAAAATGACAATTAATGTGATGCCTGGTTCAGCTTTAAAATCGGCCAAAGCAAATGGTAAAACAAATATTTTTAGAGCCAGCTGGGTTGCTGACTACCCTGACGCTCAAAACTATTTATCACTATTTTACAGCAAAAACTTCGCTCCTAATGGACCAAACTATACACATTTCAAAAATGATAATTTTGACGTGTTATATGAATCTGCAATGGTTGAAACTAACGATTCATTACGAGTTAACCTTTATAAAAAAATGGATGAAATTGTAATGAGAGAAACCCCTGTTGTAGTTTTATTTTACGATGAAGTCCTGCGGTTTACACAAAAGAATATAAAAGGGCTAGGTATCAATCCTACTAATCTTTTAGATCTAAGAAGAGTAAAAAAAAATTAATCTGTCCTGTGTTTATTGCTAATTTTAAAAACATGCTCTAAAATTTCAGCTTCATGCATTGTAAATTCTAAACCTCGGCGTTGAAATACAGCAGTTGCTACTTCAAATGCTTTTTTAGTCAAATACGTACGCATACCTTGACTGCCACCCCAACTAAAACTAGGTACAAAATCTCTGGGGAAGCCGCTACCAAAAATATTGGCACTTACACCTACTACAGTTCCTGTATTAAACATGGTATTGATAGAACATTTGCTATGATCACCCATCATCAATCCACAGAACTGTAGGTCTGTTTTTGAAAAATTTTCAGACTCGTAATTCC
Source organism: Flavobacteriaceae bacterium (assembly GCA_002709185.1). The sequence continues at coordinate 43,718 of PAQB01000041.1, read as the reverse complement.
AAAGACGCACCAGAGCATAGTTGTTTTTTAAATTTGAAGTATTTGTATCTGCACCCAAATTACACCACTCACCGATGACGGAATTACCTAAAAATCCATCGTGTGCTTTGTTAGAATAGCCAAAAATCACTGAGTTATTGACCTCTCCACCAACTTTACAGTGCGGTCCTACAGTTGTACTGCCATATATTTTAGCCCCCATTTTTAAAATAGAGTTTTCGCACAACGCAAAAGGGCCACGCACTAAACTACCTTCCATAATTTCGGCATTTTTACCTATGTATATGGGACCATCACTTGCATTCAAAATACAATGGTTTAGGTTGACACCTTCTTCAATAAATATATGAGTTTTATTGAGTGTTTTTACTGTTTTAGGGATAGGTTCAGATATCTTACCTTTAGTAATTAAATTAAAATCAGCTTTAATTGCAGCCCCATTAAGCTGAAATATATCCCAAGTATTTTTAATTGAAAGAACATACTCAGGGCAACTATGAATTTTAAACTGACTAAAATCAATATTTTCTTCATTATCCACAACCCTAAAAGCTACAACAACTTCGCCGTCAAAAATAGCCTCATTTTCATTTAATTTCTGAAGCATATCAACAAGATCTTGTGTAGGTAGGTAAGAGCCGTTAATCATAGTATTTTCCGAAAACTCCACCATTGGGAATTTCTTTGATAAATAGTCTTCTGTAACAGTTGTTGTTGTCAAGCCAAGAAAGGCTTCCCATTTCTCTCGTATGGTTAAAATTCCAACACGGATATCTGCAACAGGCCTTGTGTAGGTAAAGGGTAACAAAGCATTGCGGTAGGCTCCATCAAATAAAATATAATTCATCTAAATTATTTTTGGTAAAAGTAACAAAAAAGCCTTTCATGTTAATGAAAGGCTTTTGATATTATATACATTGCAAAGTTATTTTTTAAATTTAGAGTATTTTGTTTTGAACTTATCAATGCGACCAGCAGTGTCTACCAATTTAGACTTACCGGTGTAGTAAGGGTGTGAAGTCCTAGAAATTTCTAACTTAATAAGTGGGTATTTAACTCCTTCAATCTCCAGAGTTTCATTGGTATCCGCGGTTGACTTTGTTAAAAAAACGTCGTCGTTTGACATGTCCTTGAACGCTACAAGTCTGTAATTTTCTGGGTGGACTCCTTTTTTCATTGTATGCTTTTTCAATTTTTCGAATTGCAAATTTAATTATTTTTTACAATATCACAACAGATTATTAATTTTATTTCTGGAACTTTACTGTAACATTTTTCAGCAAATTGTATCTAATAAAAAAAAACTATAAATTTTTACATATGAAACCAACCAACAAATCAAATTCAATCAATCTTGGGCTTTATCTTGGCGCCACATTGGCCGCTATTGTAGTAGTTATTTATGCTGTAAACTTTGATCTTATGGTCGAATGGTGGTTAAGTTTCGCTCTGCTTACTGTCGTTATCGCTTTTGGCGTTGTCGCGGCAAAACAAGCCAAAAACAACAATGATGGCCTACTTTCTTTTAAAGAGGCTTTTGTAAATTATTTCCTCACCATCGTTGTAGGAACAGCAATTAGCTCTGTGGTTGGTATTGTTATTTTTAATGTAATAGATCCTGAAGCCGCTGCGCACCTTAATGAGCAAATTCTTTTAGAATCAAAACAAATGATGGAAGAATTTGGTATGCCACAGGAAGTCATGGCAACAGCACTTGATGAAGCCAGTAAAAAAGATAACTTTTCGATTGGATCTCAGCTTCAATCCTATGTATTCAGCTTGGCGCTATATACTATAATTGGTTTAATAGTTGCACTAATCGTTAAAAAAATAAATACAAGCGAAGCTTAATTTCGCTATTTTTGGGTTCGTAATTCGATTGTATGGATATTTCTGTCGTAATACCCCTTTTGGATGAGCAAGAGTCATTGGTAGAACTCCACGATTGGATTGCACAAGTCATGCAATCCAACCAGTTGAATTATGAACTTATTTTTATAGATGATGGCAGCAGAGATAATTCTTGGTCAATCATCAAAAAGTTAAGCACTAAAAATCCATCGGTTTTAGGCATTCGCTTCGCCCAAAACTTTGGTAAATCTCAAGCACTACATGCTGGTTTTGAAAAAGCAAAAGGCGAGGTCATCATCACTATGGATGCCGATTTGCAAGATAGTCCCGATGAAATTCCAGAACTTTTTCAGCTCATAAAGAAAAAAAAACTAGATATCGTTTCGGGTTGGAAAAAAAAGCGTTACGACGCATTTATTACAAAAAATTTACCTTCAAAATTATTCAATTGGGCGGCACGTCGTATTTCAGGACTTAAGCTTCATGACTTTAATTGTGGTTTAAAAGCTTACAAAAAGGAGGTCATCAAAAATATTGAAGTTTATGGCGAAATGCACCGTTACATCCCTGTACTTGCCGTAAATGCTGGATTTAAAAACATAACAGAAAAAGTAGTAATACACCAAGCAAGAAAACACGGCAAAACAAAATTTGGTATGGAACGATTTATAAATGGCTTTTTAGACTTGATTACAATATGGTTCACTTCAAGGTTTGGTAAACGTCCAATGCACTTTTTTGGGTTCCTGGGAGTATTAATGCTAATCATTGGTTTTACTTTTGCAGCTTATTTAGGGATCGATAAATTATATTTCAATCCCGCTGGAAGATTAATTTCAGACCGTCCTGAATTTTTTATTTCCTTGACAACAATGATTATTGGGACACAATTCTTTGTTGCTGGATTTTTGGGTGAAATTATTTTACAATCGAGAAGCCACAAAGAACGCTACCAAATTTCTGAAGATACGGTAACTAAATAATTCTGTGAAAGAAACTACTTTAATTCTGTAAATAACTAAATTTGCTAAAACAACCAATGGCATCACCCCTTAGCCCAGAAATAAAATCCAAAATTTCAAATTGGCAACAAGATTTTTTTGACCAGGAGACCAAGGATGAAATCAACAAACTTCAGGATAATCCCGAAGAATTAGAAGATAGATTTTATAAAGAATTAGAATTCGGAACAGGTGGAATGCGTGGCGTTATGGGGGTTGGTACCAACCGAATTAACAAGTATACATTGGGCAAGAATACCCAAGGTATTTCTAACTATTTGAAGAAATTATTTACTGAAGAAAAATTAAAAGTAGCCATTGCCTTTGACTGTAGGCATAATAGCAAATCTTTTGCAAAAATTGTAGCAGATGTATTTTCAGCCAATGACATTGAAGTTTTCTTATTTGAAGATCTTAGAGCCACGCCTGAATTATCATTTACAGTTAAATACTTGAATTGTCATTGTGGAATTGTCTTGACAGCTTCACATAATCCGCCAGAATACAATGGCTATAAAGTCTATTGGAAAGATGGGGGGCAACTTGTGCCTCCACACGATAAAGCGATTATAACAATCATTAATAGCTTAGACTATACAGACATAAATTTTGAAGCTAATGAAACTTTAATTCATATGATTGGTGCTGATGTCGATAATGAATTTATAGAGTCAGCTGTTGAAAATGGAGTACTCAATCAAAATTCATCAAAAAATAGAAATGAATTAACTATTGTTTTTACATCGCTTCATGGTACTTCGATTACAGCCGTTCCCGAAACCCTCAGAAGGGCAGGCTACAAAAATGTTCATATTGTCAAAGAACAAGCGCTTCCTAACGGAGACTTCACAACGGTAAAATCTCCAAATCCTGAAGAACCAGAAGCCCTGAAAATGGCTCTAGAGTTGGCTGAGAAAATTAATGCAGATATTGTTATTGGGACCGATCCAGATTGTGATCGTTTGGGGATAGCCGTTAGGAATAATAAGGGTGAATTAACACTATTAAATGGTAATCAAACAATGATAATCATGACAAAGTTTTTACTAGATCAATGGAAAGACGATGGGAAAATAAACGGTAACCAATTTGTGGGCTCAACCATTGTTTCAACCCCAATGCTCCCAAAATTAACTGCTGCTTACAATGTAGATTGTAAAATTGGACTTACTGGCTTTAAATGGATTGCCAAGATGATAGAAGAATACCCAAATATGGACTTTGTGGGTGGTGGTGAAGAGAGCTTTGGCTTTATGGTTGGAGATTTTGTGCGTGACAAAGACGCTGTAACCTCTACCCTTCTCGCCTGTGAAATTGCAGCGCTGACTAAGGCCAATGGCAGTTCTTTTTTCAATGCACTTATTGACTTATATACTATCCATGGCTTATTTAAGGAACGGCTTGTTTCAATCACAAAAAAAGGGAAAACCGGCGCCCAAGAAATTCAAAAATTAATAGATGAAGCCAGAACATCGCCACCAATTAAAATTAATGGTTCAAGAGTGATAAAAATTGACGATTACCAATCTTCAATATCACAAAATAAAACAATCAGCACTGCTTCAGGTATAAATATACCAAAGGCAAATGTTCTGATTTTTACCACAGAAGACGGTAGTAGAATTGCCTTGAGACCCAGTGGAACAGAGCCAAAAATAAAATATTATATTAGTGTCAATAAAACACTTAAAATTGCTTCAGAATTTGAGTCAGTAGAATTAGAACTTGAAGCAAAAATTAATGAAATTTTAAAAGAAATGAATTTGGAATGAGATGAAAAAAATTCTTGTACAATTATGGCCTTTTATTAAAAACTACAAAAAGCATGTAGTTCTAAATATATTATTCAACTTGTTATACGCCCTTTTTGGTACCCTTGCATTCGTTTCATTAATTCCAATGCTAAATGTATTATTTGACAAAACTCAAAAGGTCATAAAAGCACCCGTCTGGAATGGGATTGGTGATCTTAAAAACTATGCTAACGATACTTTAAACTTTAAAATTACCACACTATTAGATGCAGGAAATGGTCAAATGGCATTGCTAATTGTGGTGGGTGTTGTGGTGGGAACATTTTTTCTAAAAAATCTCTTCGGATACCTTTCAATGCAGCACGTAATGTATTTAAGGAACGGTATTTTAACAGATTTAAGAAAACATATTTACAAACATATCGTAGAGCTCCCTATCAGCTTTTACGCTAAAAGAAAAAAAGGAGACATTATGGCGCGAATATTAGGTGACATTAATGAAATGCAAAATTCTTTCTTTATTACTTTAGAACTTATTGTTAGAGAGCCCTTAACAATTGTTTTTTCACTCATTGTGATGTTTACCTTAAGTTGGCAACTTTCAATCTTTGTGCTTTTTTTTATTCCTGTTTCTGGATTTTTAATTTCCAACATCGGAAAACGTTTAAAAAAACAATCCCTCAAAGCACAAGAAGAATCGGGAGTGCTTATTTCTACTGTTGAAGAAACATTATCAGGATTAAAAATTGTAAAAAGCTATAATGCAGAAGCAAGTTTTAAACAGCGTTTTTCAAATTCTGCAGATCGAATTTTAAGATTAATCAATAAGATTGGAAACAAAAATAACTTAGCTGGACCTTTGAGTGAATTTCTAGGGATTGTAACCATTGCAGCACTGTTGTGGTATGGTGGTAAACTGGTTTTGATTGAAAAAGCAATTGAAGGCACTACATTTATTGGATTTATGGGACTTGCCTATGGCATATTAACTCCAGCAAAATCCATCAGTAAAGCTTTTTATAAAGTAAAAAATGGCATTGCGGCTGCAGATCGTGTATTTGAAGTATTAGACAGTGAAGATAACATGACGGATGCGGAAAATGCAAAAGTTTTATCAGAATTCAACAAATCAATTACCCTCAAAAATATCGTTTTTAAATACGAAAAAGAAAATGTTTTAAATGATTTCTCGATTTCTGTTAAAAAAGGTCATACTGTAGCTTTAGTTGGCCAATCAGGGAGTGGAAAATCTACCATTGCAAATCTTTTGACACGTTTTTATGATGTTAATAAAGGTACCATAAAAATTGATGGTATCGATATAAAAAAGTTTACAAAAAAATCTTTAAGGTCTCAAATTGGACTGGTAACTCAAGATTCCATTTTATTTAATAATAGCATTAAAAACAACTTACTAATAGGAAACGAAAATGCTACAAACGATGAAATTATTGAGGCACTTAAAGTTGCCAATGCTTGGGAATTTGTAAAAGAATTACCGGGAAGAATTGATACAAACATTGGAGATGCTGGAAACAGTCTCTCGGGAGGTCAAAAACAGCGCTTAAGTATTGCAAGGGCCGTGCTTAAAAATGCACCCATTATGATTTTAGACGAGGCGACTTCCGCATTAGATACTGAAAGCGAGCGCTTGGTTCAAGAAGCACTTGAAAATATGATGAAAAATCGTACCTCTATAGTCATTGCACACCGATTATCTACAATTCAAAATGCTGACCAAATTATTGTAATGAAACAAGGGGAAATTGTAGAACAAGGCAAGCATCAAGAACTATTAGATAAAAAAGGCATGTACCACAAATTGGTATCAATGCAATCTTTGGATTAATAAATGAGCTGATTTCTAAAAAATACCTAAGTTTAGTATAGAAACAAATCCTTTGCTTTTCGAGAAACCATTTATTAAGTGTAACTTTGTAATTCTAAGAAAAGATTGATGCGTTTACACAGAAATTTATGCTTTGCAATCATTGATGGCGTCCTTGAAGTTTTCAACGATAATAAATATGCCGATAAAGTCATTCAATCCCTTTTAAAGCGCGATAAACGTTGGGGTAGCCGTGATCGTGGTTTTGTAGCAGAGACCACCTACGACATTGTTCGCTGGAAAAGGCTTTACGCGGAAATTTCCGAAGTTAAAGAACCTTTCAGCCGAGATGATGCTTGGAGGCTTTTTGCAGTATGGGCGACCCTCAGGGGTATTAAATTACCTGACTGGAAATATTTTGAAAATACACCAACTAGAAAAATTAAAGGCCGTTTTGATGAAGCCTGTAAAATTCGTAAAATTAAGGAATCAATTCCAGACTGGATAGATGCTCTGGGTATCAAAGAATTGGGGGAAAGTATTTGGTCTAAAGAACTGGCCAAACAAAACGAACAAGCAGATGTAATATTGAGAGTAAACACACTAAAAACTTCTAAAAAAGAGCTTCAATCTAAATTACTTTCTGAAAATATTGAAACCGTAAAGATCAACGGCTACCCAATTGCTTTAAAACTAGTGGAACGTGCCAACGTCTTTAAAACCAAAGCTTTTAAAATGGGATGGTTTGAAGTTCAAGATGCTTCCTCTCAATTGGTAGCTGATTTTTTGGAGGTAGCTCCAGGGATGAAAGTTGTGGATGTTTGTGCCGGTGCTGGTGGCAAGACATTACATCTTTCTGCATTGATGCAAAATAAAGGATCGCTCATTGCTATGGATATTTACGAAAGTAAACTCAAAAAATTAAAAGCGAGGGCCAAACGAAATGGGGCACACAACATTGATTTAAGATTGATTAACTCTACTAAACCCATAAAAAAACTTAAAGAAAAAGCGGATCGCTTGCTCATTGACGCCCCCTGCTCTGGCTTGGGTGTTTTACGTCGAAACCCTGATACTAAATGGAAGTTAAAACCTGAATTTTTAGATAATATAAAAGCAACTCAACAAAACATATTACATGACTATTCTAAGATATTAAAACCTGGTGGAAAAATGGTGTATGCAACTTGTTCTGTGTTGCCGTCTGAAAACCAAGAACAAATAAATAAATTTATAGCATCTAAAGAAGGGAGACGATTCAAATTAATCAAAGAAAAAAAAATATTTTCACACAAGAGTGGATATGATGGTTTTTATATGGCGCTTCTTGAAAAACCAATTGAATGAAACACTATTGCATACTTTTTTCAGTCCTTTGCACCAATCTTGGATTTTCACAAATTCCAAACGGTTATTACAACAATGCAACTGGTAATGGGTACGTTTTAAAAACCCAGCTATATAATATTATCAATCAACAAAATGATCAAGGCTACAGTGCTATTGATGGGTTTTTTAGAAATTATGACTTAGATAATTATTACGAAAATAATAACACCATATTGGATATATACTCAGAAAATCCTGAGGGCCAAGATCCCTATAATTTTACACCTCTCAACGATGAATGCGGAAACTACTCTTTTGAGGGCGATTGCTACAACAAAGAACATATCATTCCAAAATCCGTTTTTAATGAAAATTCTCCAATGCAAGGCGATGCGCACCACCTGCTCCCAACTGATGGGCGTGTTAACGGATTTCGTGGTAACTTTCCGATGGGACGTGTAGATAACAACAACCTGGCATCGCAATCTGGCATTTCAAATCCAACACAAAACGGCTCAAAATTAGGTGACAACCTCAACAGTGGTTATTCAAGTGGTTATTCTGGAACTGTTTTTGAACCCATAAATGAATTTAAAGGTGACATTGCCCGCATTCATTTTTATTTTGCTACACGCTATCAAAATCAAGTGCCAAATTGGAGCAGTTATGCCATGTTTAATGGTACTATTGATCAGGTTTTTAATACAGCCTTTTTAAATATATTGTTAGAATGGCACAACTTAGACCCTGTGTCTCAAAAAGAAATAGACCGCAATAATGCAATTTATTACGAACATCAAGGGAATCGAAATCCTTTTGTAGACCATCCCGAATATGTCAATGCGATTTGGAATACAGAAGAGGATACTCAAGCACCCACAGAACCATCTAACTTAGTAGCTTCAAATCCGACTGCAAATAGTATTGATTTGAATTGGAATGCCGCAACTGATAATGTGGGATTGATTGGTTATAATATTTACAAAGAGGGTAGTTTTCACAGTAATGTGAACACAACTTCAACAACCATCATCGGATTGAGCCCAGAAACAAATTTTTGCTTTACTGTAGTTGCAATAGACAGCAGTAACAACAGCTCTGCGCCTTCAAATGAAGCATGTGAAACTACGACAAACGGCAGCACAGGCACAGGCAATGCAGATCTCTTTTTTTCAGAATACATGGAAGGTAGCAGCTATAACAAGGCTTTAGAAATTTCTAATTTTTCCGGGGCTACCATAAATTTATCAAATTATGAGTTAAAGCTAAGCTCAAATGGGAGCAGCACATGGAATTCCTATAGCTACAGTTTTCCAAACAATGCAAGCATTGAAAACACAGAAGTTTATGTCATAATGCATGGTAGTGCCACTGTTTGCACAGATGTAGAAGACGATTTGAATAATAGTATTACAGAATTCAATGGCAACGATGCTGTTGGCTTATTTAAAAATGGAGTCCTTATTGACATCCTAGGATCGCTTGGTGATGATAGTGACTACGCAAAAAATATAACACTAGTTCGAAATACAGATGTGGTCGCGGGTTCATCAATTTTCGATATTAATGAGTGGACTATTTATGATGATACTAATACATGTGATGATTTAGGGTCACACACACAAACACTTGATATTTCTCAAAATAAAAATCCTGAGATAAAATTTTACCCAAACCCCTTGACAGGGAATACAGTTTATGTTGATGTTTTAGAAAAAGTGGATCTTGAGATTTATGATCTTACAGGGAAAAAAGTTTTTAATTACAGCCTGAATCCTGGAACAAACCTACTACCAATTAATAGTCTAAGTTCAGGGATTTACATCATTCAATTGCACAATATTAGCAAATCTTGGACTAGAAAAATAATCAAACCATAAGAGGGTTTAATTATTTATGATTTAACTGTTTAAAACTTGTGGATAATCCTTAAAAATCACTTCTAAAAAGACGCGTATTTCCTCCTAAAAAAATTAATTTTGTTAAGGTTTATAATATACAATTAAAATCACATGATTCACTTCTTTGGAGACGCTCAAAAAAAGGTATTTGCCGTACAAGGGCCAAAATCGCTGAATGAAGATACCAATGCCAAGCTTTCTTGGCTTTTTGCAGACCAACCCAAGATAGATATGTTTGCCATCAAGGGGCCTTTTATTGGACCACGCTCAGCCATGGTTACTCCTTGGAGTACCAATGCCGTGGAAATTACTCAAAATATGGGGATTAATGGTGTTTTAAGAATCGAAAAATTTGAAGCCATTAGAAAGACAAGTAAAGGATTTGATCCAATGATATCTGAAAAATTTAGGGCTTTAAATCAAGCCATTTTTGACATTAAAATGACCTCAGACCCCATATTAGAAATAGAAGATATTGAGGCTTACAACATTCATGAAGGCTTATCTTTAAGCTATGAAGAAATAGATTACTTAAAAAAAGTAAGTGAAAAAATTGGCCGTCATTTGACGGACTCTGAAGTTTTTGGATTTTCACAAGTTAATTCCGAGCACTGTCGGCATAAAATATTCAATGGCACATTTATAATAGATGGTAAGGAACAACCCTTCTCACTCTTCAAACTAATCAAAGAAACTTCCAAGCAAAATCCTGAAAATATCGTTTCGGCCTATAAAGATAATGTTGCTTTTATAAAAGGGCCAGTAGTAGAGCAATTTGCACCAAAAAGAGCAGATTTTCCAGAAATATACTCCACAAAAGATTTCGAATCAGTCATATCGCTTAAAGCAGAAACCCACAACTTTCCAACGACTGTTGAGCCTTTTAATGGGGCTGCTACGGGATCTGGTGGAGAAATTAGAGACCGTTTGGCGGGTGGTAAAGGCTCTCTACCACTTGCAGGAACAGCCGTTTATATGACCTCCTATTCCCGATTATTGGATAACCGTCCATGGGAAAATGGATTTAAGGCTCGTGCTTGGCTTTACCAAACCCCCATGGACATTTTAATTAAGGCCTCCAATGGTGCATCCGATTTTGGAAATAAATTTGGGCAACCGCTAATTTGTGGTTCTGTACTTACTTTTGAACACTGTGAAGACGCTGAGCGTTTAGGCTTTGATAAGGTCATCATGCAGGCTGGTGGTATTGGCTACGGCAAAGTCGACCAAGCACTTAAAGACATTCCTAAAAAAGACGATCAAATAGTGATTTTAGGTGGTGATAATTATCGAATTGGTATGGGTGGTGCTGCTGTTTCTTCAGCAGACACTGGAGAATTTTCTTCAGGTATTGAACTCAACGCTGTCCAACGCTCAAATCCAGAAATGCAAAAACGGGCTGCCAACGCTATTCGTGGAATGGTAGAAAGCGAGGAAAATTTTATTGTTTCTATTCACGACCACGGGGCTGGGGGTCACCTCAATTGCTTGTCAGAACTTGTTGAGAACACTGGAGGGCATATAAATTTAGACGCTCTGCCTATTGGAGATCCCACGCTTTCAGATAAGGAACTTATAGGAAATGAATCCCAAGAACGCATGGGTCTGGTCATTGCTGAAAAACATCTTAAAACACTTCATAAAATTGCAGCACGAGAACGCTCCCCTATTTACAATGTTGGTACCGTAACCAATGACCATCGTTTTGTTTTTCAATCTAAAAAAAATGGTAATAAGCCTATGGATCTCAACCTAGAGGATATGTTTGGTAGTTCTCCAAAAACTATTTTAAAAGACCAGAAATTAGAAAAAAATTATAAGGCCGTCAAATATGATCAAACGCAGCTCAAATCTTATATTGAGCAATTATTGAAATTAGAAGCTGTTGCTTGCAAAGATTGGCTTACCAATAAAGTGGATCGCTGTGTTGGAGGTAAAGTCGCTAAACAACAGTGCGTAGGGCCTTTACAGCTCCCACTTAATAATGTAGGAGTCATGGCCTTGGATTACAAAAGTGAACATGGCGTTGCAACCAGCATAGGACATGCACCCATTTCAGCACTCATAGATCCCATTTCTGGCAGTAGAAATGCCATTACTGAAGCTTTAACCAATATAATATGGGCACCGTTGGAAAACGGTCTCAAAAGCGTGTCTTTATCAGCTAATTGGATGTGGCCCTGTAAAAACCCTGGGGAAGATACCCGGCTCTACGAAGCGGTTAAAGGTGTTTCAGAATTTGCAATTGCATTAGGCATTAATGTTCCAACCGGAAAAGATTCTCTTTCAATGAAGCAAAAATATCCTGAAGGCGATGTACTCTCACCAGGTACAGTTGTCATATCTGCAGTAGCCCATTGCAATGGAATTTCGAAAGTTGTGGAACCGTTATTTAAAACCAAACAAGGCCCTGTATATTATATAAACATTTCTCAGGATGCCTTTAAATTGGGAGGAAGTTCATTTGCACAGATACTTAATAGTGTTGGACAGCAAACACCTAGAGTAAAAAGTGCTAAATACGTTAAAAGTGTTTTTAACACGATACAACATTTGATTCTCAACAAACAAATTGTTGCTGGACATGACATTGCTTCTGGAGGATTGATTACAACTTTATTAGAATTGTGTTTTTCAGACAATGGCCTAGGCGCTGAAATTGATTTAACAATCCTTGGGGAGGCTGATACAGTCAAAGTATTATTTTCTGAAAACTCTGGAATTGTATTTCAAGCCAAAGATACTTCTGTTGAGACAATTTTCAAATCTAATGGAATTGATGCACTGCGCATTGGAAGCATTTCAGAAACTGGAACGCTTAAGCTAAAAAATTATCAAGCAAAATTTGATTTGAACATTGAAACCTACAGAGATTTTTGGTATGAAACTTCTTATCTGTTAGATGCCAAACAAACCGCTAATGGTCTTGCTAAAACTCGTTATAATAATTACAAAAAACAAACTCTAAACTACCGTTTTCCTATACATTTTAACGGAAAACTTCCAATAATTAATGACCAAAAAATAAAACCAAAAGCCGCTATTATTAGAGAAAAAGGTAGCAACTCAGAGCGCGAAATGGCAAACGCCATGCACTTGGCTGGATTTGAAGTAAGAGACGTACATATGACTGATTTAATTTCGGGACGTGAAACTTTAGAAGATATTCAATTCATAGGAGCTGTGGGCGGCTTTAGTAATAGTGATGTTTTAGGATCTGCAAAAGGTTGGGCCGGTGCTTTCAAATATAATGAAAAGGCCAAAAAAGCCCTCCAAAAATTCTTTAGTCGAAAAGACACCATTTCTGTTGGAATCTGTAACGGATGTCAACTTTGGATGGAATTGAATCTCATAAATCCCACGCACGAAGAGCATGGTAAAATGACCTACAACAACTCTCAAAAACACGAAAGTGCTTTCACTTCTGTCAAGATACAAAAAAATAACTCTGTTATGTTAGGAACCCTTGAAGGAGCTACACTTGGAGTTTGGATTTCACACGGAGAGGGAAAATTCGCATTGCCCTATGAAGAATCAAATTATAATATTGTAGGAAAATATGCATACAAAGACTATCCACACAATCCCAATGGCTCCGATTACAACACTGCCATGATGTGTGATTCAACTGGAAGACACTTAGTAACAATGCCCCATATTGAACGGTCTATTTTCCCTTGGAATTGGGCTTATTATCCTTCAGAAAGAAACGATGCGGCATCCCCGTGGTTAGAAGCTTTTCAAAATGCCTTTCACTGGGTTGAGACATACAATATAAAAATCTAAGATTATTAAACAGTTAGTTTACAAGAATCATAATTTTGTAGATCTTATTTGTTAAGTTTTTAAAAATCCCTATTTTGCATTATAACTGAAGCTTAAAAAATGTTGGATATAAAACGTCTATTTGATTTTCCTTACCACCAATTAGAAGCACACAATCTAGAGATCGCTTTGGCCAGTAAAAAAAATGGAGAATGGATTAACACCTCTACCAAAGAATACATAGACAAAGCCAACGCTGTTAGCCGTGCACTACTAAAATTAGGGATTAAAAAAAATGATAAAATTGCTGTGATATCTTCAACAAACCGCACAGAGTGGTGCATTGTTGATATTGGAATTTTACAAGTAGGTGCACAAAATATTCCCATATATCCAACCATTTCATCAGAGGATTACGAATATGTTTTAAACCACAGCCAAGCCACTTATTGCTTTGTGTCTGATGAAGATGTACTAGATAAGGTTTTAAGAGTCAAGGCCAATACAGAACTAAAAGATGTTTACAGTTTTGATCAATTAAAAGACTGCAAAAACTATAGATTACTTTTAGAAATGGGTCAAGACACCTCAACTCAAAATGAGGTGGAAGCCCGTAAAAAACAGGTTAAAGAAACCGACCTAGCCACCATTATATATACTTCTGGAACTACTGGAACACCAAAAGGAGTCATGCTATCTCACAGTAACATTGTACAAAACGTTTTGGCTAGTATACCAAGACTTCCTCTAATCCAAGGCTCATCACGTGTTTTAAGCTTTTTGCCGCTTTGCCATATTTTTGAACGGGTACTTATTTATGTATACCAACATGCTGGCGTTACGGTATATTTTGCTGAAAGTTTAGAGACTATAGGAGCCAATGCACAAGAGATAAAACCAAATTTCATGAGTGTGGTTCCTAGACTACTTGAAAAAGTATTTAATAAGATTTACGCCAAAGGATCAGAACTTAAAGGAATTAAGAAAAATTTATTTTTTTGGGCCGTTGCACTTGGTGAGCGCTACGAACCTTATGGCATTAATGGATGGTGGTATGAATTCCAGCTTAAAATTGCTCGGAAACTTATTTTTAGTAAATGGAAAGCCGCGCTTGGTGGAGAATTACAAACCATGGTTTCAGGAAGTGCTGCTTTACATCCGCGTCTTTCAAGAATATTCTGTGCTTCTGGCATGATGGTTATGGAAGGTTATGGCTTAACAGAAACTTCACCAGTTGTGACAGTGGGGATGTTAGCTAATAAATTTTTTAAAATCGGTTCGGTTGGAAAGCCTATTTCTAATGTAAAGTTGAAAATTGCTGAAGACGGAGAAGTGCTTGTTAAGGGACCAAATGTCATGATGGGCTATTACAAAGATCCTGAACGCACAACATCCGTAATGACTGGCGATTACTTTCACACAGGAGATAAAGGAGAGATTGATACTGACGGATTTTTAAAAATTACGGGGCGTAAAAAAGAAATGTTCAAAACTTCGGGAGGTAAATACATTATCCCTACCCTAATTGAAAATGCGCTTAAAGAATCAAATTTTATAGAACAAGTTATGGTGATTGGAGAAAATCAAAAAATGCCTGCGGCATTGATACAACTTAACTTTGAATTTATATCCGAATGGATATCACGAAAAGGCTTAAATATAGAGAAAACAAACCAATCAATAATTGCTTCAATAGAAGTTCAAAAACGCATTCAGCAGGAAGTTGATAAATATAATTTAAGATTTGGGAAATGGGAACAAATCAAAAAATTTGAGTTAACTCCTGATGTATGGTCAATCTCAAATGGACAACTTACACCTACAATGAAAATGAAACGTAGTACAATTCTCAAAATGTATCAGCAAATAGTTTCTAAAATATATAAATAAACCTTCTATTATTACTAAACAACTGAATTAGCTAAAATATTATAATATACTATGCATGCATAATAAAATTTTATATATTTGATTAAATACTAAGTTTTGAAAGAAAAAACAATAGATTATATTTTAAGAACAACTTGGCTTGCTGTGCAAAAAATGTATAATGAAGAAGCTTCAAAATTTGATGCAACAATGGCTACCGCTTTCACTTTGTTGAGTATTGATCCAAAAATAGGTACCTCTTCTACATCTTTAGGTCCAAAAATGGGTATGGAATCTACTAGTCTTTCACGAATATTAAAAGCATTGGAAGATCGTGACTTAATAAAAAGAACTCCAAATCCCGAAGACGGACGAGGAGTCATAATTAATTTAACCAAACTAGGATTGATAAAAAGAGAAGACTCAAGACAACGAGTTTTCAAGTTTAATAATAAAATTAAAACAAAAATAAGTTCTGAAAAATTGAAGAACTTTTATTATGTCTCTGAGACTATTTTAGAGCTAATAAATGATAAAAAAATATTTTAAACTTATAATAATCTATGAAAAAAAGAAGAATAAATAAGATTGCAATCATCGGGTCTGGAATTATGGGAAGTGGGATCGCTTGTCATTTTGCAAACATCGGCGTGGAAGTTCTTTTATTAGACATTGTACCCAAAATACTCAATAACAAAGAAAAAGCACTAGGATTGAGCCTGCAAGATAAAGTCGTGAGAAACCGAATTGTAAAATCTGCTTTAAAAAATGCCCTAAAGTCAAAACCAAATCCGATCTACAGTCCAAAATTCACCCAACGTATCAATACCGGTAATTTAGAGGATGATATTTCTAAAGTAAAAGATGTGGACTGGATCATGGAGGTCGTGGTAGAACGCTTGGATGTAAAAAAACAAGTCTTTGAAGCCCTTGAAAAATTCCGCACTCCAGGAACTCTTATTTCTTCTAACACGTCTGGAATTCCGATCAAATTTATGAGTGAAGGACGCAGTGAAGACTTTCAAAAGCATTTTTGTGGAACCCATTTCTTTAATCCAGCGCGTTATTTAAAACTTTTCGAAATCATTCCAGGTCCAAAAACAGACCTTGAAGTGCTCGACTTTTTAAATGCTTATGGCGAACAATTTTTAGGTAAAACTTCTGTGGTTGCAAAAGATACTCCTGCTTTTATTGGAAACCGCATCGGTATCTTTGGAATTCAAAGTTTATTTCACCAAGTGAAAGCATTGGGTCTTACTGTAGAAGAAATTGATAAACTTACAGGTCCTATGATTGGACGTCCAAAATCAGCTACCTTTAGAACCGTAGATGTAGTAGGTTTAGATACCTTAGTCCATGTCGCCAATGGTATTTATGAAAATTGCCCAAAAGACGAAGCACACGATTTATTCATGTTGCCGAACTTCATTACTCAAATGATGGAAAATAACTGGCTGGGAAGTAAATCCGGACAAGGCTTTTATAAAAAAGAGGGGGAAATAATTCGTGTTTTAGACCTAAATACGCTGAAGTACAGAGATAAAAAACGATCGAATTTTGCAACGCTTGAACTGACAAAATCAATTGACAATGTCATCGATCGCTTTAAAGTATTAGTGGATGGTAAAGACAAGGCTGGTGAATTCTACCGCAAAAATTTTGCCGCGATGTTTGCATATGTTTCGAATAGAGTTCCTGAAATATCAGAAGAACTTTTTAAAATTGACGATGCTATGAAAGCTGGTTTTGGCTGGGAACACGGTCCTTTCCAAATTTGGGATGCAGTTGGTGTAGAAAAAGGATTGGCACTCATTAAAGCGGAAGGATTAACCGCTGCTCAATGGGTTTTTGATATGGTCGCTTTAGGAAATAACAGCTTTTACACTATTGAAAATGGCGCCACATTTGCGTTCGATATTGAAACAAAAAAACAACTTAAAATTCCAGGACAAGATGCCTTTATTATTTTAGACAACATTCGTAAATCAAATGAAGTCTTTAAAAATGCAGGTGTGATTATTGAAGATTTAGGAGATGGCATCCTCAATTGTGAATTCCGCTCCAAAATGAATACGATTGATGGAGATGTTTTGTCAGGACTCAATAAAGCGGTGGATTTGGCAGAGCAAAATTTTGACGGATTAGTTATTGGAAACCAAGGGGCTAACTTTTCAGTAGGCGCTAATATTGGTATGATTTTTATGATGGCGGTAGAGCAAGAATACGATGAACTCAATGCTGCTATTAAATATTTTCAGGACACCATGATGCGCATGCGCTACTCATCTATCCCTACCATTGCGGCGCCACACGGTATGACTTTAGGAGGCGGTTGTGAATTATCACTACACGCAGACAAAGTGGTGGCCGCAGCAGAAACTTATATCGGTTTGGTTGAATTTGGCGTCGGCTTGATTCCCGGCGGAGGCGGTTCTAAAGAAATGGCCATGCGGGCTTCAGACTCCTTTCGCAAAAATGATGTTGAACTTAATATTCTCCAAGAATATTTCTTGACCATTGGAATGGCAAAAGTAGCCACCTCTGCATACGAAGCTTTTGGCCTTGGAATTCTAAAACACGGAAAAGACAGCGTCATTGTCAATAAAGACCGTCAAATTGCTACAGCAAAAGCTCATGCAAAATTAATGGCAGCGCAAGGCTATAGCCAACCGGTAAATCGAAAAGATATCAAAGTTTTAGGAAAACAGGCACTTGGTATGTTCCTTGTTGGAACCGATTCGATGCAAGCCAGTAATTACATAAGCGAACACGATCAAAAAATTGCAAATAAACTAGCCTATGTTATGGCTGGTGGGGATTTATCGGAGCCCAGCCTGGTCACAGAGCAATATTTATTAGATATTGAACGAGAAGCGTTTTTAAGTTTATGCACGGAACGCAAAACATTAGAACGCATCCAACACATGTTAAAAACGGGGAAACCACTTAGAAATTAAAAAATGAAGCAAGCCTATATAGTTAAAGCCTACAGAACCGCCGTTGGGAAAGCCCCAAAAGGGGTCTTTCGATTTAAAAGAGCCGATGAACTCGGGGCGGAAACCATTCAACATATGATGAAAGAACTTCCCAATTTGGAAGTATCCCGCATCGATGATGTCATTGTTGGAAATGCAATGCCAGAAGGGGCACAAGGATTAAATATGGCACGGTTTATATCACTCATTGGACTTGACAGTGTAGATGTTCCCGGGGTCACCGTCAACCGCTTTTGTTCATCTGGACTGGAAACAATTGGATTGGCAGTGGCAAAAATTCAAGCCGGAATGGCCAATTGTATCATTGCGGGCGGAGCTGAAAGCATGAGTGCTGTTCCCATGACAGGTTTCAAGCCCGAGCTCAACTACGATACTATCAATGCAGGCCATGAAGATTATTATTGGGGGATGGGTAATACAGCCGAAGCCGTAGCAAATGAGTTTAAAATTTCTAGAGAAGATCAAGATGCATTTGCATATAATTCTCATATGAAAGCACTGAAAGCACAAACTGAGGATCGATTTCAGGATCAAATAGTACCCATTGAAGTACAACAAACTTATGTAAATGAGTCTGAAAAAAAAGTCACAAAAAACTATACAGTCAATAAAGACGAAGGACCGAGAAAAAGTACAAATTTAGAGGCCTTGGCAAAACTCCGCGCAGTTTTCGCACAAGGAGGAAGTGTAACTGCTGGGAATTCGTCTCAAATGAGTGATGGCGCCGCATTTGTAATGGTTGTAAGTGAAAGCATGGTAAAAGAACTCAATTTAGAGCCCATTGCCCGTTTGGTGAGCTATGCCGTGTCGGGAGTAGAACCAAGAATTATGGGTATTGGCCCCGTTAAAGCAATTCCAAAGGCACTTAAACAGGCCGGCTTGCAGCAATCGGAGCTTGAACTTATTGAACTCAATGAAGCCTTTGCGTCTCAATCCCTGGCCGTGATTAGAGAACTAGATTTAAATCCAGAACTTATCAATGTAAATGGAGGTGCGATTGCCCTTGGTCACCCCTTAGGCTGTACAGGTGCAAAATTATCAGTTCAGTTATTTGATGAAATGCGCAAGCGAGAAATGGCATCAAAATTCGGCGCTGTAGCCATGTGTGTTGGAACCGGTCAAGGCGCTTGTGGAATTTTCGAGTTTTTAAATTAAAAAAATACACAAATTTTATACCTATGGAAGTCAAAGAAATATTAAGAGGCGGACAATTTTTAGTCAAAGAAAGTGAATATTACAGTGTATTTACGCCTGAAGATTTTTCTGAAGAACAACTCATGATGAAAGAGGCCGTTAAAGACTTTAACGAAAGAGAAGTCATTGCAAAACGCGACCGATTTGAGGCCAAGGACTATGCGCTTACAGAAGCAGTCATGCGCAAAGCTGGTGAAATGGGTTTTCTTGGTGTTTCTGTTCCTGAGGCCTACG
Organism: Flavobacteriaceae bacterium; assembly: GCA_002709185.1. The sequence goes on along the minus strand of PAQB01000041.1, from coordinate 23,996 downwards.
GAGGCTTAGACATGGGCTTTGTTTCCACAATGCTTGTTTGTGAATATATCTCCAGTGGAACTGGGTCCTTCAGTACGGCCTTTGGTGCACATACCGGGATTGGAACCATGCCCATCACATTGTATGGTACAGAAGCACAAAAACAAAAATACGTACCAAAACTGGCCTCTGGAGAGTGGTTTGGGGCCTATTGCCTTACTGAGCCCGGTGCAGGTAGCGATGCCAATTCAGGGAAGACCACGGCTACCCTCAGTAAAGATGGAAAATTTTACAACATAACCGGCCAAAAAATGTGGATTTCTAATGCGGGTTTTTGCAATGTCTTCATAGTTTTTGCTCGGATTGAAGATGATCAAAACATAACTGGTTTTATTGTTGAAAATGACCCTACAAACGGGATTATTTTAGGAGAAGAAGAAGATAAACTTGGAATCAACGCCTCATCGACACGACAAGTCTTTTTTAACGACACCAAAGTACCTGTTGAAAACATGTTGTCAGAGCGTCAAAATGGATTTAAAATCGCCATGAATGCCCTCAATATAGGCCGCATTAAATTAGCGGCTGCTTGTATTGATTCGCAGCGCAGAATCACCACAGATGCGGTTGTCTATGCCAACGCACGAAAACAATTCAAAACCCCTATTGCCGAATTTGGCGCTATCAAATATAAATTGGCTGAAATGGTCACAAACACCTATGTCTGTGAATCGGCAAGTTACAGAGCGGCCAAAAACATTGAAGACCGCATCGCTATGCGTATTGAAAATGGAAATACGCATCAGGAAGCAGAACTGAAAGGGGTTGAGGAATATGCTATTGAATGTTCCATATTGAAAGTTGCAGTTTCAGAAGATGTACAGAACTGTGCCGACGAAGGCATTCAAATTTTTGGCGGTATGGGCTTTTCAAAAGACACCCCAATGGAAGCAGCTTGGAGAGATGCTAGAATTGCTAGAATTTATGAAGGGACCAATGAAATCAACCGAATGATTAGCATTGGAATGTTAATTAAAAAAGCAATGAAAGGCCATGTCGATCTCCTGGGGCCAGCCATGAAAGTACAAGAAGAGCTTTTGGGAATCCCTTCTTTTGAAACACCTGATTACAGCGCACCATTGTCTCAAGAAAAAACCATTTTAAAGAACTTAAAAAAAGTTTTTTTGATGATAGCGGGTGCAGGTATTCAAAAATTTGGTCCTAAAATTGAAGAGCATCAGCAACTTCTTATAAGTGCAGCGGACATTCTAATTGAAATCTATATGGCAGAATCGGCCATTTTAAGAACAGAAAAAAACATGCACCGATTTGGAGCAGAATCTCAAAAACATCAAATTGAAATGAGTCAACTTTATCTTTACAACGCAGTTGACATCATCACAAAAAGTGCAAAAAATGGGATTGTGTCTTTTGCAGAAGGAGATGAACAACGCATGATGCTCATGGGCCTAAAGCGATTCACAAAATATACACACTATCCCAATGTTGCGAGGCTCAGAAGCAACATTTCAGATAAGGTTAGTAAAGAGAATGCGTACTGTTTTTAAAAGCATACGCAGTTTAGTTGGTTAGTTGAAACGCCCTCACTTGAGTGAGGGCGTTTTTTATCCGAAAATAAAAATTAAACTTATCTTTGATAGAGAGAGAAAAAAATCTATCCTAAAATAACAGATCCGTGAGACAAACCTATATTTTAACCCTTCTATATTTTTTTTGTGTTCAACCGAAGTTTTCAGCACAGGTGTATACAAAACAAGACTCCGTTCGTGGATCTATCACTAAAGAAAGAAGTTGGTGGGATTTAAAATATTACAAGCTTGAAGTTACTGTAGATCCAAAAACAAAATCAATTCATGGGAAAAACACCATTCACTATAAAGTTTTAGAAGCAAATAAAAGACTACAAATTGATTTGCAACCGCCAATGCAGTTGACCAAAGCAACCCAAGGAGGAAAATCTTTAAAAATTGACCATGATGGCAACGCGCATTATATACAACTCGAAGCCCCACAACTAAAAAATAGTATTAACAGTATTGACGTTCATTTTGAGGGCCACCCCAAAGCCGCTGTTCGTCCGCCATGGGATGGCGGTTTCATATGGGGAAAAGATCAAGGTGGAACCGATTTTATTGCCACCGCTTGCCAGGGAGTTGGCGCTAGTGTTTGGTGGCCTAATAAAGACCATATGTACGACGAAGTAGACAGTATGAAAATTCGTGTCAATGTGCCGAAACATTTGATGGCCGTTTCAAACGGACGCCTAATTAATGTTTCAAAACATGATACTACTGCGACCTACACTTGGTCTGTCTCAAATCCAATAAACAATTATGGTGTTAACATAAACATTGGAGATTATGTTAATTTTTCAGAGAAATATAAAGGGGAAAAAGGAAGTTTAGATATGACTTATTATGTATTAAGGCCCAACTTAGAAAAAGCAAAAAAACAGTTTTTAGAAGCCCCAAAAATGATGAAAGCTTTTGAATATTGGTTGGGGCCCTATCCTTTCTATGAAGACAGTTATAAATTGGTAGAAGTCCCTTATTTAGGGATGGAACATCAAAGCTCTGTCACTTATGGAAATCAATTTAAAAACGGCTATTTAGGCCGTGATTTATCAGGAACTGGTTGGGGTTTAAAATTTGACTTTATCATTGTACATGAATCGGGTCATGAATGGTTTGCAAATAATATTACAAACAAAGACATTGCTGACATGTGGATTCACGAGGGTTTTACAGCTTACGCTGAAAATCTATACCTAGATTATTATTATGGAAAAGAAGCTGCATCGGCCTATGTCATTGGAACGCGAAAGCGCATTCAAAATGACCGCTCTTTGATTGGAGATTACGGAGTAAATAACGAAGGCTCATCAGATATGTATTACAAAGGTGCTAATATGATTCATATGCTGCGGCAGTTGACAAAAGATGATGAAAAATGGCGACAAATACTTCGAAAAATGAATACTGAATTTTACCACCAGACCGTCTCCTCACTGCAGATTGAATCCTTTCTATCAAAAGAAATTGGATGGAATTTGAAATTCTTTTTCAATCAATACTTAAGAGATGTCCGAATTCCTGTACTAGAATATAGAATTGATGGAGGAAAACTAAACTACAGATGGAATAATGTAGTGAGTGGTTTTGACATGCCGGTAGAGCTCATGAGTAAAGAACAAAGTCTGTGGCTCTACCCTACAGAATCCTGGCAAACTACGGCAACAACTGTATCGAAAATTGAAATAGATTCTGATTACTATGTAAATCTAAAAAAACTCAAAAAAAAACAGAATTGATTTTTTGGATTGTACAATCTTATTAATTATTTAACTTTATGAAAAATTAAACTTTTACTACAATTCTTGAAAGTGTTTTCATGATTGTATTTGAGTTGAAGGATTGAAAAAAATATAAAATTTTTAAATTTCTTAAAAATGAACCCATCGGCAAGAGGTTGGTTAAAAAAATTATTAAAATTTGCAGAGAAAAATGATGCGAAAGCTGAAACTTTAGCAAAGCTCTACCCGGCGCTAAAATCAATTGGATTTATATATGGCAGTAATGTTTCAGTGCTGATTACGGATCTCAAAAGCAAAGATTTTAATCAAGAAGAATGTTGTAAAATTAATTTTGCATGGGCACTCTTAGCCACTTACAACTGTCATTCTAAAGACAACACCAATTTTGAAACCACACTAAAAACATTTTACGAAACCATTGGATTTCACAAATCAAACTTCATTAATGGGATATTAGGGGATGATGTAGAATCTATTCTTAATAAACGAATTCAAACGGATAATAATATTTTTTCAAAAAACTTTAGCCTATTTGTCACCAATGCCTTGCTTTTTATGGATGTTTTGGCCTATAATGCGTTTTTGAAAAACCCCAATCATGCCAAGAAATACCTTTTGGAATTAGAAAATTCAATAAGAACTGTAGTTACAAAAGCACTCAACTCCAAAAGTAAAAAAAACAATTATGACGAAAGCTTAATCAGATTGTTTGAGGCATCATTGCGCCTATCAAAATCTAAAAACAACAGTTATGCTGCATTAAATTTAAATCAGTTTTCAGAATTAGAACGATTTTACTTACTCGATTTAACGTGTATGGCTACATGGAATGATTTCAAAATTGGCCATGGTGAACAAGAATTTTTTAGTGAATTTTCAAAAAAATTTAAACTCAGTGAGTCTGCAATTAATGAGGCAATTATTAGTGTAAATGTGTTTTATAAACGCTACGAAAATAAAATCAGTTTATTGAGCACCCAAAATCTTGCCAAAAGGTTATACGACCACTCTTCAAGTGTTGTAAAGAAACTAATTACTAGAAACAGCAAGCGCTTGTATCAAGAGTTAAAAGAAAGTAAAGATCTAGTGAAATTATTATCTGAGTCCACCCTAAGAGACCTGAATGAAAAAGAACAGGAACAAATGCAAGAGCAAATGATGGACATCATAAAATCCATTCCAAGTCTGGCCATTTTCATGCTTCCCGGAGGTGCTATTTTATTGCCCATTTTTATTAAATTCATTCCTAAACTTTTACCCTCCGCTTTTGATGAAAACAGAATAGAAGAAGAGTAAATATATGATAAACTGTAACAGTTTGAATCAAACAGCGTCTTATTAAAAACTTATTTTAGAATACTTGAAATTGGCCAACCAAAACGAATTTGTATCACTTGTAGAAAAACATCAGAACTTGATTCATAAAATCTGTCGTTTATATACCAAGAGTGATGCAGAACACAAAGACTTATTTCAAGAAATTACCATCCAACTTTGGAAAGCTTATCCAAAATTTAGAGGGGACTCCAAATTCAGTACATGGATGTACCGTGTAGGTATCAATACTGCCATTACGCTGTACAGAAAATCCAAACGAAGAATTCAGAGCTTCAGTTTTGAGGATGTGGCATATAAAGTACCTCAAAGTGAATCTTATGATGACTCAGAAGACCAACAACTCAAATCGATATACAAAGCGGTAAAAGCACTGAATGACATTGATAAAGCAGTCATTTTCCTCTATTTGGAAGATAAGTCCTATAAGGAAATTAGTGACACCATTGGCATTACAGAAGTCAATGCACGTGTTAAAATGAATCGCATTAAGAATAAATTAAAAAAACAGTTAAATCCTTGATTATGGATGAATTAAAACGCTTAAAAAAGGACTGGCAGGAAAACTTAAACTTTCCCAAACTTAGTAAAGAGGAAATTTACAAACTGTTACACAAAAAATCTTCATCTATTGTAAAAAGGATTTTTATTTTTAGTCTAATTGAATTTGCTTTTTGGTCACTACTGAGCTTCGTGATCAAAGATAATGAAGCACAACAACGTTTTGACCAATATGAAATGGACCACTTGACCACACCGCTCATTGTAATTGGATATGGGGTCCTTTTTTATTTTTTCTTTATGTTCTATAAGAATTACAAATCAATCTCTACAACAGCAAATTCAAAAGGATTGATGGAGCAAATTCTCAAAACGCGAAAAACAGTCAAATATTACGTGATTTTTAATCTACTTTTCTTGTACATTTCCATTGTTATTGGACTATTTATAGAACTCAATAACAACCCTGATGTTGCCTCACTTACCGCCGATTTCACGGCTTCTGGAGATTATTACATCTTTTACGGAATTATGTTGGCTACAACACTTGTGATGATGGCTATCCTTACAGCTTTGCTTCTTGGGTTTTATTACTTGGTATATGGGATTCTTCTTAAAAAATTAAAAAACAACTATAAAGAATTAAAAATAATAGAGCGAGATTAAAATTATGGTGTTTACCAATTTCGTTGTTTGTTAAGGCGTTCATTTTCCATTAATTCTTCTTGTGGAATGACCTTTAAGAATGAAGGGTGCTGCTCAATAGCATATTCAATTTTTTCTACAATTTGTTCTATGGACTCGTTGTCATAATCAATTTCTAGCGGTGATTTGATTTCCATGGATTGTAAAATATTTTTCTTTTTAATGCGGATACCTTTCTTATCAAAAGCCCTTCTAAAACCATCGATCACAATTGGTACTACAATAGGCTGATAGTGTTTAATGATGTGAGCTGTTCCCTTTCGAATAGGTTTAAAAGGAGTCGTAGTTCCCTGAGGAAAAGTAATAACCCAACCATCGTCTAATGCTTTTTTAATATTTGATATATCACTCATTTTTACTTGACGGTTAACATCCTTTCCTGAATCGCGCCAAGTCCGTTCTATGCTTATGGAGCCTGCATAAGCAAAGATTTTTGGCAATAGACCGGCTTTCATGGTCTCTTTTGCTGCGACATAATAAAGATTAAGCTTTGGATTCCACAAATAGCCCACATTTTTCAAAGTATCATCTCGACCACTCAATGCTGCATTAAAGACGTGAAACATGGCGACAACATCCGCAAAATAGGTCTGATGATTTGATATAAAGAGAACGTTGGTTTGTGGAAGTTCACGTAAAACATCAGAACCCTCAATTTTTAGTTCATTGAAACCGTGATAACGTTGGTGGCTAATGGTTCCTAAAATACGGATGATCCATTTTTTAATAAATAAATATTGCCCAAAAATATTTTTTTTAAAAAGACCCATGCATTAAGGAAAATTGAAATGCAAACCTAAGCTATTTTTTTAAAATTAAATTCAATAAATATATAATTTCCATGAGAATCATGGCGGTAGCACCCCAAACTATATGTCCATTAAGATTGAACGCAGGGACAGAAACCGAAAATCCATAAGAAGTTTTGACCTTTGTTCTTATTTGATTTTTTGCATTCATGATAGCATTCAATGAAACTTCAATAACAGACTCTACCTCAGAAATTTGTGGTTTAAAATCCGGAATTTCATTGGTTAGACCAATGAAAGGAAATACATTGTAATTACTTGGAGGAATATAAACTTCTGAAAGGTTTGTTATGATTTGAATTGCCTCTGATTGCACCCCAATCTCCTCCATTGTTTCACGTAATGCGGTATGTTGAAGATTAAGATCTTCTGCTTCGGGTTTTCCACCAGGAAATCCAATTTGACCTGAATGAACATCAGGACTTGGCTTTCTCAGAATAAATGCCAAATAGGTATTGTCGTTTTTCCCTGGATAAAATAAAGCCAGAACCGCAGCGAGTTTAGCATTATCAATTAAGTGCGATGTTTGTTTTAACAAAACCTCTCTGAATGGTGGTGCCATTTGCAGTTGCGCTTCTTTTCCGGGCAATGCATGGGAATTAATCGAACCAATAATTTTAGAAAATGCGTCAAATCTCATATATTTCGCCTTTGATGTAAAACCAATAAAATATGCGGTATCTTATCCTGTTGTTTGTTTTTTTCTTGAACTGTCAAGATAATAAATCTAAAAAAACAAAAGAACCCCCAAATTCACTTGTGACTGCCAAAGTTTCTAATATCCCAAACAAAGAAAAAGAATCCGAAACTGCATTTTTGCTAAACGATCAGAATGTCATGGAGTTCTTTTTAGCCTATGATAAAGAAAATAAAGAAAATAAAGTACGCATCACCACTGATTTTGGTGTAATCGATATTGAATTATTTGAAGCTACAAAATTTCATCGATCCAATTTTATTTACCTGACAAAGAAGAAATATTTCAACAATACGCAGTTCTACCGAGTCATTGACAATTTTATAATTCAAGGCGGAAATAGCGATGATCAAAAAACACTCAATAAGCGAAAGAGAATTGGACGCTATTTATTGCCCAATGATCATAAAAAAGGATACAAACACGATCGTGGGATGGTCAGTATGCCCAGCAGTGCAGTGGCCAACCCTTACAAAATGGCCTCTCCTTTTGAATTTTTTATTGTACAGCAGCAAGGAGGTGCTCACCATCTCAATGGTGACTATGCCGTATTTGGAAAAGTGATTGCTGGTATGGAGGTCGTTGATAAGATCGCTGCTGTTCCCACAGACCGAGGCGATTGGCCCCAAAAAAATGTATACATCAAAAAGGTTGAAATCATTAATTAGGCGTAATTGTAATATTTTTTCAATCAGCAGTCAATTGTTACGGATAGTCTATTAAAAACAAGAAATGGATAGATAAAATTTATAACTTTGTACAAATCCACTTTATGACCATCACACAATTACACTACGTACTGGCCGTTGCCGAACATCAAAACTTTACAAAAGCAGCGCGTCATTGCCACGTCACCCAACCCACGCTTAGCATGCAAGTTCAAAAACTGGAGGAAGAGTTAAATGTTCAGATTTTTGACCGTGGAAAAAAGCCTATTGAACTTACTGCTGTTGGAGCTAAAATTGTAGCACAGGCAAAAAATATTGTAGCTGAAGCAGAACGAATTAATGATATTGTAGATCAGGAAAAAGGCTTTATTGGGGGTGAATTTAGATTGGGTATAATTCCAACGGTCATGCCTACATTATTGCCCATGTTTCTTAAAACTTTTATCAAGCATTTTCCCATGGTGAAGTTAAAAATTGAAGAACTCAACACAGACGAGCTTGTTAACCGGATCCATGAGGGGCATATAGATGCTGCTATTGCAGCCACTCCTCTTAGAATGAATACCATTAAAGAACGCGTTCTTTTTTACGAACCCTTTGTTGGCTACATTTCACCAAATCATCGATTAACAGATAAAACCGCAATTGAAATATCGGACTTAGACATCAATGACATGCTTTTATTGGAAGATGGTCATTGTTTTAGAGAGAGTGTACTTAATTTGTGTAAAACTCTAAAAGAACAACAGAAAGAACCTTTTCAATTGGAAAGCGGCAGTATTGAAATGCTGGTTAAACTTTCTAATGAAGGACTAGGTATGACCTTGCTCCCATATTTGAACACATTGGATTTAAAATTAAAGGAAGAAAAAAACTTACGCTTCTTTACGAATCCACCTCCAGCTAGGGAAGTGAGTTTAATTTATAATAAAAATGAACTAAAGATTCAAATTATTGAAGCCATTCACAGAACAATTTCTGGAATTATAAGGGGCGCCATAAAATTTCAAGATGTTGAAATTATCAGTCCTATCGCAAACAAAAAGCCTTAGACTAAATCCACTGAGCAACAACTCAGTTCCGGATGTTTATTAATCAATGTGAAAATAAATTCTTTAAGTTCCTCTTTTTCATAGGGTAGCAAATGCTGCATGGCCTTTTGAACTTCAATGTAAAATAATTCGGAGTCAAAAATAACTTTCTTTAGTATTGCTTTTGTATAAGCAAACATTGCTCTTGGCATTGGATATAAATTTAAAATTAGAAAGGTAATTTTATATTATAGTTTAAGGGATTTTAAGTTTGTTACAATTTATGAAAAATTCCGTTTTTAAAAGAAAAAATTAACATTTAAGATTTAATTTTAAGTGTCCATTCGAAGGAAAATTTTGAAACCAAATCTCCGCTAGCGTCACGCCCCTCAGATTCCAATAAAATGGTTTGTCCCGTACCAGTATCAATGGCTTTTTGTAATGCATTGTCGATTTCAAGTCCTTGGATGCATTTAAATGTAATGTGTCCTTTTGCCTTTTTGGTGAATTGGGCTTCATTTCGCAAGACTAACATCGAAATATTTTGATTCAATGCTTTGATTTTAAGAATGATGAGCGCACCTGTACTCAATTCTGCTGCCATGCCTTGAACCGCCCAAAACATGGACTTAAATGGGTTTTTATTGATCCATTTATGTCGCACGCTCACATGGCATTTTTCAGCATCGACTCGCTTAACACGAACCCCACATAAAAAGGCGGACGGTAGGTTAAAAATGAGAAAAAGGTTGAGTTTTCTTGGTGAAAATAGCATGTAATTTATATTATATTACAGCGAATATAATCAATATATTTATTGTTTTAAAGCGGTTTCATAGGAACCAAAAAGTAATTTTTTAAAGTTACTGGCTCAATTATTGATATATATTTTTAAAGGCTTAAGAATGGCATATATCAAATTATATCAAGGCAGTTTTATTGTAGTTCAAATGATGCGAAGACATCTAGAAAATCAAGACATTAAACCAATTATTAAAGACGAAAGTGAATCGGCAAGGCTGGCTGGATTTGGTGTTTCTGATATCGGAATTCAGCAATTATTTGTTCACGAAAGTGAAGTACCAAATGCCATTAAAATTATAAATGTTGCACTAGGACAAATGAAACTCTAATTTTTCCTCTATTATTTTTTGAAATCATTGTTGTATTTTAGGGGTTTAAACTTAAATTATGAGAATTATTTTTTCCATTTTTCTATTGTTCAGTTTTAATTTTGGGATCTCTCAAAATCTCAAGGTGGTTATTGACACCAGTATTACTACCAAGCATAAAACAGTTATCAAAGGTATAGAACTGGAATATACCGCAGAAACAGGTATGCAACCAGTTTGGAATAAAGAGGGCACTGCAATTGCCAGTTTATTCTACACTTATTACAGAAGAGACCATGTCAAAAACTCCAATAAACGTCCCATTTTAATTTCTTTCAATGGTGGGCCAGGTTCGGCCTCTGTTTGGATGCACATGGCTTATACTGGTCCAAGAATTCTAAAGGTGGATGACGAAGGATACCCTGTTCAACCCTATGGTTTTAGAAGCAATCCAAATTCCATATTAGATGTCGCTGATATTGTGTTTGTCAATCCTGTAAATACAGCCTATTCACGGATGATTCCCAATAAAGATGGAGAACTTCCAGACCGCAGTCAATTTTTTGGAATCAATGAAGATATTGCCTATTTGTCTGATTGGATCAACACCTTTATTTCAAGGAAAAACCGTTGGGAATCCCCAAAATATATCATTGGTGAGAGTTATGGTGGAACACGTGTTATGGGCCTTTCATTGGCGTTACAAGAAAATCAATGGATGTACTTAAATGGTGTTATTCTAGTTTCTCCAGCAGATTATAAAACCTTGCGTGTGGGCGGTCCTGTTGCCTCGGCACTTAACCTCCCCTATTACACGGCTACTGCATGGCATCATAAAATGCTACCCGAAGCACTTCAATCCAAAGATCTTTTAGAAATATTACCTGAAGTTGAAAAGTACAGTATCAATACCCTTATGCCAGCATTGGCAAAAGGAGGCTTTATCAGCTCTGATGAAAAAATGGCTGTAAGTCAAAAAATGGCGTATTATTCAGGCTTGAGTCAAAAATCAATTCTTCAGTACAACTTGGATGTACCTACTTCCTTTTTTTGGAAAGAACTGTTGCGTGATAAAACAGGTCAAACCATTGGACGCTTAGATTCTCGCTATTTGGGAATTGACAAAACTGAAGAAGGCTCTCGACCGGACTACAATGCAGAGCTCTCATCTTGGTTGCATTCTTTTACACCGGCGATCAATCACTACCTCAAAAAAGAGTTGAAATTTAAAACGGACTTAAAGTACAATATGTTTGGATCGGTGCGTCCATGGAACAATGACAATGACAATACAAGAGAGAATTTACGCGCCGCCATGGCCCAAAATCCGTATTTAAAAGTCTTGAATCAATCGGGCTATTATGACGGCGCTACTACCTACTTTAGTGCCAAATACAACCTTTCACAAATTGACCCTAGCGGCAAAATGAAAGCACGTTTTATTTTTAAAGGTTACAGAAGTGGCCATATGATGTATTTGAGAAAAGAAGACCTGATCCAATCCAATGAAGACATTAGAGCGTTTATAAAAGCATCTTCTGCAGATGGAAAAGCTGCTAAATACTGATGTCTGACGCCAAAGCCAGTATTCTAATACCATTTAAAAACACGGCAGCATACCTGCCAGCTTGTTTGGACTCCATTATAAATCAATCCTACAAAAACTGGGAAGTCCTAATTGTAGATGACAGTTCAACAGATCAAAGTCATGAAATTGTAAAGGCTTATGCACAGCAGGATGCCAGAATAATACTTTTGAAAAACAAAGGCATTGGAATCATTGAGGCCCTGCAAACGGCCTATGCGCAGTCTACAGGAACATTCATTACTAGAATGGACAGTGATGATATCATGGCTACCAATAAAATTGAATGTATGGTTGCTGATTTGAATTTAAAAGGACCTGGATACATTGCCCTTGGTTTGGTACATTACTTTTCTAAAACTGGTATCAAAGAAGGATACAAACGTTACGAAAATTGGTTAAATAACCTAATTTCAAAAGGCGCAAATTTCAATGAAATTTACAAGGAATGTGTCATTCCATCGCCCTGTTGGATGGTGTATCGAAGAGATTTTGAAAAAGTCAAGGGGTTTAACTCCAATGTTTATCCCGAAGACTACGACTTGGCCTTCCGCTTTTTTGAAAATGGATTGCAATGCATTCCTTCTGAAAATATTTTACACGCATGGCGAGATTATGCGGTGCGTGCTTCGAGAACAAGTCCAAATTATGCAGAAAATAGTTTTCTAGAACTTAAAATTCATTACTTTCTAAAACTCTCCTACGACCCATTAAAAACATTGGTCATTTGGGGAGCCGGAAAAAAAGGAAAAAAAATTGCAAGTCTACTTAAATTAAGAAAAATTCCTTTTGTGTGGATATGTGACAATCCAAAAAAAATTGGAAAAAAAATTTATAATGAAACATTAGAATCGTTTGAAAAACTTTTAGAAATTCCCAATTACCAGAGCATCGTCTCTGTTGCCAATCAAAATGCACAGTGTAATATTCTAAAAATTTTTAAAGCCCAAGGAAAACAAGCCATGACAGATTATTTCTTCTTTTGTTAACAGATTTATTGCTTTATATTTGACAAATATTTCTCTTCATGCAATTTGCACTTCCAGAACTTCTTTATGCATTATTTGCACTGCTGATCCCAGTTTTGGTGCATTTGTTTCAATTGCGACGTTTTAAAGTTCAGAAATTTACAAACCTTGCTTTTTTAGAAAAAATCAGCGTACAAACTCGTCAAAGTTCTACGCTAAAAAAATGGTTGATTCTTTTGTTTCGGATGCTGGCACTGGCATGTATTGTACTGGCATTTGCGCAGCCATTTACTTCAGATAAGAATGCTAAAAATGAACAGCCAGAATTGGTGATTTATTTAGACAATTCGTTTAGCATGGAAGCTTCAGGCCCAAAAGGCCCCCTGTTAAAACAAGCCATTCAAACCCTATTAACAGAACAAATTCCATTAGATAAAATTACAGTTTTTACAAATACAAAAACGTATTTAAACCGCAGCTCAAAAGATTTGAAAAGAGAGTTAACAACAATTAAATACTCAAAAAATCAGTTGGGCTTGGATGCGGTTTTGGCCAAAGGAGCTGTGTTGTTCACAAAAAACAAATCAGATCAAAAATATTTTATTTTGATTTCTGATTTTCAGGGACAACAAGAGCAAATGGATCTAATTGAAAATTTAAATTATCAATTATACCTCATCCCCACAAAGCCCATCAGCAACAGCAATAGCTTTATTGAGGATGTTCAAATTGCGTCACAAATAGACAACTATGAACTTAAGGTCATTGGAAAAACAGTCAATGAAGAACAAGACAGCATTCAATTGAGCTTATTCAATGGAGAAAAACTAATTGGAAAATCAATTTTAGAGCAATCTAAAGGTCTAAAAACATCGTTTACAGTTCCAAAAAATGAATCCTTTACTGGAAAATTTGTTTTAGAAGACAATGGTTTGTCATTCGATAATAACTTTTTTTTTAACATTGAGAAAGCCCCTAAAACATTCGTCCTATCCATTGGGGATACCAGCCCGTACTACCTTGAAAGAATTTTTACAAAATCAGAATTTAATTACAATTTTTCGACCCTTCAATATGTGGATTATAAAATGCTTCAACAGCAAGATTTGGTTGTAATTTCAGAACTTAAGCAACTTCCTAATGCGCTTATCAATAACTTAAAATCATTTATGAAATCTGGCGGAAGCGTACTTTTTATACCAGCAGTCAATGGGGATATAAATTCTTACAATTCCTTTTTGGATATTGAAAATCTAAAATTTAATTCGCTTTCTTCAAATGAAAAAAAGATAACTGATATTAATTTTGACCACCCTATTTTTGATGAGGCCTTTGAGAGAAGGGTTGAAAATTTTCAATACCCCAAGGTCAATCAACACTATAAAATTAACAATCAAGCCAAAACTTTGCTGACATTTGAAGACGACAAGCCCTTTTTGTTTCAAAAACAGCAATTATTTGTCTTTACAGCAGCCATAGGCAGTGAGAACTCAAACTTCACAAATTCTCCATTGATTGTACCCACTATTTTTGGTATTGGAAAATCAAGCTACAAGCTTCCTAAATTATACTACAACCTGAGTCAAAAAAGTGAATTAGACTTGAAGTACAGTCTAAAAAACGAGGAAGTGGTTAAAATTACTCGTGAGAACAAAACATTTGTTCCATTTCAGAACAAACAAAATTCGAAACTTAAAATAATTCTGGAAGATTTACCAATAAAGGCAGGCCACTATGCCTTGCATGATAAATCAGATACCCTATTGTACTTAAGCTTTAATTACGATCGAAATGAGAGTAACCTGTATTATCCTAAAATTGAAAATTTCAACTCCATTGCGGTGTTTGATTCAATTAAGGCTTCCCTAGAATCGTTAAAAAGTGGAGTAAATGTTAATGAATTATGGAAATGGTTTGTTATTTTTGCGCTAATATTTTTGGCATTAGAAATGTTAATCCTAAAAATTTCTGAATGAATGCACTCATAAAATCGGCTTTAATTCTTGATAAAAAAAGTGATTTTCACAACAAAACTCAAGATATTTTAATTGAAGATGGCATCATTACAAATATTGCAAATTCCTTAAAAAACACCAATAATTATCAGGTCATTCAATATGAAAACCTTCATGTTTCTCAAGGTTGGTTTGACAGCAGTGTATGCTTTGGAGAACCAGGATATGAAGACCGAGAAACAATTAAAAATGGACTGAAAGTCGCCGCAAATTCTGGATTTACCGCTATCGCTCTGCAGCCCAATACCTACCCTGTAATGGACAGTCGATCGGCCATAAATTATACCAAAACACAATCCAACAACACCGCAACTAAGCTTTTTCCTGTAGGGGCGTTGACTTTAGAGTCTAAAGGAGACCACTTGGCGGAAATTTTCGATATGAATCAGGCTGGAAGTATTGCCTTCGGAGATTATAAAGAGTCAATTGACAATCCTAATATCTTAAAAATTGGATTGCAATACGCCTCAAGTTTTGGAGGGCTCTTACAATCGTTTCCCCTAAACCACCAACTTGCACAGTCCGGAGTTATGAATGAAAATATCAGCAGTACAAAGTTGGGACTCAAAGGGATTCCTGAATTGGCTGAAGCTTTACAAATTGCACGAGATTTGGATATCTTAGAGTACGCTGGCGGTAAACTTCACATTCCAACAATTTCCACAGCTAAATCGGTAGAACTCATCAGAGCAGCCAAGGCTAAAGGTTTAAATGTGAGTTGCAGCGTAGCAATTCATAATTTAATATTCAAAGACTCTGATATTGAAAATTACAACACAAATTTTAAAGTCAGTCCACCACTAAGAACACAAAAGGCTGTAGATGCGCTTATTGAGGGCCTCGAAGATGGTAGCATTGACATGGTAACCTCAGATCACAATCCGATAGCCATAGAAGATAAAAAAGTAGAGTTTGATTATGCAGCCTATGGAACCATTGGCCTAGAAAGTGCATTTGGTGCTTTAAACACAGTTTTTTCAACTCAAAAAGCGATTGAATTACTAACAAAAGGGAAAAATAGATTTGGTTTAGAAAAAACTGAAATTAAAATTGGTAATCGATGTGATTTAACACTTTTTAATCCCAAAGGTTCTTACACTTTTGAAAACAAACACATCGGTTCAAAATCTAAAAATTCTATGTTTATTGGTAGTCAATTGAAAGGAACTGTGTATGGTGTTTTAGCCAATCATAAGATTCAAATGGCCCGTTAATCCCCTATTCTAATTCACTATGAAATCTGAAAATTCTACTGCTTTCATAAGTTATCTCTACTTGCTGGGACTTCTTATTGCCTATTTAAAAAACAAAACGA
The DNA here is from genome assembly GCA_002709185.1 of Flavobacteriaceae bacterium. Next base: position 7,942 of record PAQB01000041.1, on the reverse strand, counting down.
AAAAGAGCGTTCTTGTAAGTTTTCACATTAGACAATCGCTTGGACTTTGGCTTGGTTTCTTTATGCTAGGTTACCCTGTTGGAAGTTTTGATAGTTGGATGATTACACTGACCTTTTGGGCGAGTTTTACCGTTTTGATTGTTTATGGTATTATTTCGGCAATGTCTGGATCTACAACTCCAGTACCTTTGGTTGGAAAATTTTTTCAAAAAATATTTAAAAATATCTACTAGTTATGTCCGAGTTACTCCCGCTGGTATCGGTTGTTCGGCCATCATGTCTGGAAAAGAAAGCCCCACTATTAATTCTTTTGCACGGCTATGGCAGCAATGAAAACGACTTGTTTTCATTTGCCGCTGAACTTCCAAAAGAACTTTGTATCATCGCACTACGTGCCCCCTATGGCTTACAACCCTATGGATATGCCTGGTATGCTATAAATTTTGATGCCGATCAAAACAAATGGAATGATGTTGGGCAAGCCAAGAAATCCATGGCCATCATTATGAGTTGCATAAACAACGTGCAATCTTTGTATGGTACCGATCCTTCAAATGTGAGTTTATTAGGATTTAGCCAGGGTTGTATTTTAAGCATTGCCTTGGCTTTAAACCATCCTGAAAAGTTTAAGAATATCATTGGATTAAGTGGATACGTTTGTAAAGAATTTTTAGAGGATTCTAAAAACGAAAAAGCCTACAAACACTTAAATTTTTATTGTTCCCATGGGAGTTCGGATCAAGTCATACCTGTGGAATGGGCTCGAGAAACACCAAAACATTTGGAAAGCCTGGGCATAAAAAACCACTACAGTGAATTTCCTGTTGGACACGGGGTGGCATCAGAAAACTTTTTTGAATTCAAACAATGGCTGACAGACCGGATTTAAAAGCCATAGCAACTAATTCTTTTGTGCTTTTAATGCAGTGTTTTCAGTTTCTAATTTTTCGATTTTCATTTTAAAAACTTCGATGTCATTTTCATATTTTTCTATAATTCGCATCGAATTAACGTATTGAAAAACAACCAATAAAACAGCAAAAACAAGGGCATATACAAGAAACTTCGATTTCATTTTATAAAGATATATTTAATTCATCATAGGCCAGAAAAACATTTTCAGGCAGGGTTTTTTGAACATCATCATGGAATCCCATGTGGTGGCTGATATGGGTCAGATAGGCTTTTTTAGGCTTGACTCGGTCAATAAAAGCCAAAGCCTCCTCCAAATTAAAATGTGATAAGTGCGGCTCTAAACGCAACGCGTTAATGACCAAAACCTCTAAATTTTTTAATTTTTTTATTTCTTTATCGGCAATTGTTTTGGCATCAGTGATATAAGCAAAATCTCCTATTCTAAATCCAAAGACCGGAAGCTTATGGTGGTATACTTCTACTGGGATGATTTCCTCATCCCCTATAAAAAAAGAAATATTTTCAATGGTATGAACATCCAAAGTTAAGACTCCTGGATATTTATTTTCAGTTTGAAATATATAACCAAAACGTTTTTTTAAAGCCGCTGCAACACGTGCATGAGCATAGACAGGAATATTGCCCTGTCGAAAATAAAAAGGCCTTAGATCGTCAATACCAGCCGTGTGATCACTGTGTTCATGAGTAAACAAAACTGCATCTATACGGCTGCAATTTGTACGTAATAATTGTTGTCTAAAATCGGGGCCACAATCAATTAAAAGGGTTAAACTCTCCCATTCTAAAAGCACAGATACTCTCAACCGCTTATCTTTGGGGTTTTTACTCAGACAAACAGGGTGAGTGCTTCCAATAATTGGAATGCCTTGAGAAGTTCCAGTCCCTAAAAATGTAATTTTCAAGCGTTTGTAAATTTCAGTAAAAATAATGTATTTTTTTTTGCAGCCTTACTTAAAGTTATAACTTTGTAATATCTTAAAAAACCACAATTAGTAAAGATGGAAATAACACTCAAGGGTGATGCTCAAATGAAAAGCGTGCCGTCTCTGAAGGATAAAGCTTTACGAATTAACCTCAACGAAAATATTTACGGAACATTTGCTGAAATTGGTGCGGGTCAAGAAACAGTTCGCCACTTCTTTAGAGCGGGAGGGGCTTCGGGCACCATCGCAAAAGCAATGTCGGCTTACGATAAGTCTTTTAGCGATGCCATTTACGGTATTGAAGATGATCGCCGTTATGTTACTGAAGATCGGCTTAGAAAAATGTTAGCACATGAAGTCCGGCTGATTGAAGAACGCATTTCTAGAGAAAACAACCCCAACAAAATGTTCTTTAGTTATGCAAATACCGTAACAACAATTGATTTTGCTAAGCGGTATAAAGGTCATGGCTGGGTCGGGTTAAAATATCAGATTGATCCCAATGAACCCTATAACGAAATCATTTTACACTTGCGCTTTAAAGAAAGTGATGCGCGTCTTCAGCAAGAAACTTTGGGCAAACTAGGTACCAATCTCATTTATGGGGCCTTCTACAAGCACAATCAACCCAAAAAGCTCTTGCGCTATTTATACGACCATTTAAGTAAAGATCAATTAGAGATTGACACCATTAATTTTTCGGGACCTGTATTCAAAGATGTTGACAACAGACTGATGAGTTTACAGCTTGTTAAAAATGGGATGACTGACGCAGTGATGTTTGCTCCCGATGGAAACAACGTTTTACCGGCACGCGTTCTCTATAAAAAAAACATCTTGGCTTTCAGAGGAAGCTTTAGGCCTGTGACCCGTGTCAATGTGGATATGTATGAAAACTCCTTTGAGATGTTTAAAAAAGAAAATAAAGTAGACCCTGACAATACGAAAGTTGTATTTGAAATTACCTTATCAAACTTAAGAGCTTCTGGAGGTGAAATTGACGAGCAAGATTTCATGGACCGCGCAAGATTACTGTGTTCACTCGGACAAACGGTCATGATTTCAAACTTTCAGGAATACTATAAGCTAGTAGAATATTTCAGTTTATACTCAAAAAAGCGAATGGTATTGTCCATGGGGGTCAACAACCTTATTGATGTTTTTGATCAAAAATACTACCGCCATCTAAGCGGCGGTATTTTAGAGGCCTTTGGAAAATTATTTCACAAAGATTTGAAAGTGTATTTATACCCCATGCTAGGTGAAGATGGCGAACTGATTACAAGTGACAATTTAAAAGTTCACCCCAGAATGAAAGAATTATATAAATTCTTTAAATACACAGGAAAACTTGTCGATATACAAAATTATAACCCCAAAATTTTAAATATTTTCTCTCGAAAAGTCCTCAAAATGATTAATTCTAATGCGGAAGGCTGGGAGCCATTGTTGCCTTCTGTAGTGTCCAATATGATTAAAGAACAACAATTATTTGGTTATTCAAAAAAGGAAGTAGAAATCAAATAAAATAAATTACTCTAAAATTTGTGCAGTATGTTCTTTGGTTTTTACTTTTGTAATGACAGATTCGATTACCCCATTTTGATCAATTATAAATGTTGTTCTGTGGATTCCGTCATATGCTCGTCCCATAAATTTCTTTGGCCCCCATACGCCGTAAGCTTCAATAACTGATTTGTCTTCATCGGCCAATAAATCGTAGGGAAATCCGTATTTATTTTTAAAATTAAGTTGGCGCTTGGCACTGTCTGCACTTACGCCTAAAATAGCATAACCTGACGCCTTAAAACGGCTGTAATTATCACTTAAGTTACAGGCTTCCAAAGTACACCCAGGTGTACTGGCCTTCGGGTAGAAAAACAGTACTAACTTTTTACCAGAAAAATCTGATAAATTGACCGGATCACCGTCCTGATTGGTACTTTTGAAATCGGGGGCTTTATCGCCAACTTTTAATGTAATCATATTTATTATATTTGATTTTATACAAATATAAACGAATGACCAAAACAGAAAAGGTAAATTTTGTTATAAAAACCTTAAATAATTTATATCCAAAAATCCCAATTCCATTAGATCACAAAGATCCCTACACCCTACTTATTGCTGTATTGCTATCCGCTCAATGCACGGATGTACGGGTAAATCAAATTACTCCAATTCTTTTTGCAAAGGCTGATAATCCCTTTGATATGATTAAAATGTCGGTTGAAGAAATCAAAGCCATCATTCGTCCTTGCGGTCTTTCACCAATGAAAAGTAAGGGAATTCATGGATTATCACATATTATAATTGAAAAACACCAAGGAAAAGTGCCCCAAAGTTTTGAAGCTTTAGAAGCCTTACCAGCCGTAGGACATAAAACTGCCAGTGTAGTGATGTCTCAGGCTTTCGGCGTTCCCGCATTTCCAGTTGACACCCACATACACCGCCTTATGTACCGTTGGAATCTATCCAATGGAAAAAGTGTTGTGCAAACAGAAAGAGATGCCAAACGACTCTTTCCAGAAGAACTCTGGAATGATCTCCATTTGCAAATTATTTGGTATGGACGCGAGTACTCACCAGCACGTGGTTGGAATCTTGAAAAAGATATCATTTCCAGTAAAATTGGACGAAAGTCGGTTTTAAAATCAGTAGAACGTACACACAAAAAATCCTGAGCAAAGTCAGGATTTTTAAAATTTAATTTTGTAACATTTCAAAAGAAATCTTTTTAAGGGGGATGACTTTTAATGCCATAGAATAATCCAGCAAAAAACGAATAGTTTCCTTGCGGGGTTTTAGCTGTTCAAAATTTGATGTGTTTTCAGAGTAAAGTTTTGCCATTCGCAAGAATTGTTTTAGTGATTTACAATACTAACGCACAACTTTTAAATTTATTTTAAAAAATCCTAATTAATTAAGCTAATATTATGGTTGTCGATCATTTTTCGGAGATTTATCAGCCCGTAGCGCATGCGACCAAGCGCCGTATTGATACTTACATTGGTATTTTCTGAGATTTCTTTGAAGCTCATATCCTGATAAATTCGCATTTTGATAACCATTTTTTGATCTTCAGGCAGTTCTTCCAAAAGAATGCGCACATGATCGGTAATTTGACTTTTTACAATTTTATTTTCAGCATTGGGACTCTCATCGGACAATACAGAAAAAATATCAAAGTCTCCTTTATTTTTAAACTTTGGCAATCTTTTATTTTTTCTAAAATAGTCAATGATAAGATTGTGTGAAATGCGCATGACCCAAGGTAAAAACTTTCCTTGTTCGTTATATTTACCACGTTTTAAGGTGTTTATAACTTTGATAAAAGTGTCTTGAAAGACATCTTCAGTAGCGTCTCGATCTTGGATTTTTGAAAAAATAAAGGCGTAAAGACGTGATTGGTGCCTATTGATTAACACTGAAAGAGAATTTTCATCTCCGGAAATGTATTTACTTACGAGCTGGGCATCGCTTAAGGATTTGGTATTCATAACATTACTTTTAAGCACCTAAAAAAAGGTACTGGGTTAAAATTTATTTAGTGTAATGTTATCTCTATAAGCAATTTTTTAGTCAGAATGAACATCAAATATAGAGATATTGAATTTAAAATTCCAAATTTTTGTTTTTATTTTATTCTTAATAAGAAGTTAATCTCCTTTTTTTAAATACCCAAGAATACTATCTTTAAACTCTATTTATTCAAATGTCCAATAAATTTTCAAAACACAATCCTAAAGATTACATCCTAATTAAAGGGGCCAAACTACACAATCTCAAAAATATTGATGTGGCCATCCCAAGAAACAAATTAGTGGTAATTACAGGTCTGTCAGGTTCAGGTAAATCGAGTTTGGCATTTGACACTTTGTACGCAGAGGGCCAAAGGCGTTATGTGGAAAGTTTATCGAGCTATGCGCGACAATTTTTAGGACGCTTGCACAAACCACAAGTGGATTACATTAAAGGCATTGCACCTGCTGTTGCAATTGAACAAAAAGTAAATTCAACAAATCCAAGGTCTACTGTTGGTACGAGTACCGAAATATACGATTATCTAAAATTACTTTATGCGCGCATTGGTATCACTTATTCACCCATTTCTAATGGTGTTGTCAAAAAAGACTCAATATCTGATGTTGTAGATTATATAAAAACCTTAGAAAGTAAACAGAAATTACTACTATTAGCCCCAATAGAATTAGAAAAAGGTCGAGATATAACTGACAAACTCAAAGCGTTACAGAACCAAGGTTTTTCAAGAATAAAAATTGATGATCAAATTGAACGCATTGATGTGCTTTTAAAATCAGAAATTGAACTGAAGAATTTAGCATTGGTTGTAGACCGCATTATTGTAAAACACGAGGATGATTTTTACAATCGTTTGGCAGACGCTGTTGAAATCGCTTTTTACGAAGGAAAAGGCCACTGCTCAATCGAAGATATAAGAGATTCAAAATCAAAAACATTTAGTAATAATTTCGCATTAGATGGTCAGAAATTTTTAGAGCCGAACATCCATTTGTTCAGTTTTAATAATCCTTATGGCGCTTGTCCAAACTGTGAAGGCTATGGGGATATCATTGGTATTGATAAAACACTGGTGATTCCCAATACCACCTTATCTGTCTATGAAAATGCCATTTATCCTTGGAGAGGTGAAAGCATGTCCTATTACAGAGATTTACTTGTTAACAATAGCCATAAATTCGATTTTCCAATCCACAAGCCCTACTTTGAATTGAGTGACAAACAAAAAGATCTCGTATGGGCCGGAAATGAATATTTTGAAGGTCTGAATGCTTTTTTTAAGGAATTAGAATCCAAATCCTATAAAGTGCAAAACCGGGTGATGCTATCGCGTTATCGCGGAAAAACAAAGTGTCACGTTTGCAATGGAAAACGCTTGCGAAAAGAAGCGAATTACGTCAAAATCAGTGGCCGATCTATCTCTGACCTAGTAGAACTGCCAATTGCTGAACTTAGAGTTTTTTTTGAAAGCTTAGAAATGACAAAAAATGAGACTAAAATTGCAAAACGTTTGTTGACAGAAATCAGAAATCGCATTGGGTACTTGTCTAATGTTGGCCTGGACTACCTTACCTTGAATCGAAAATCCAATTCCCTTTCTGGAGGAGAGAGTCAACGCATCAACTTGGCGACTTCATTGGGCAGTAGCTTGGTGGGTTCTATGTATATATTAGACGAGCCCAGCATTGGGCTACATACAAAAGATACAGAACGTCTGATTTCAGTTCTAAAAAATTTACGTGACTTGGGCAACACCGTTATTGTAGTTGAGCACGATGAAGCCATCATGAAAGCTGCAGATTACATCATTGATATTGGGCCTGAAGCAGGAAGCCATGGCGGAGAAGTCGTAGCTGAAGGCGATTTTAAATCCCTTATAAAACAAAAGACGTTAACCGCACAGTACCTAAATGGTAGTAAGACGATAGACCTCCCTAAACAACGTAGAACCTCAAAATACAATGTAAAAATTGAAGGGGCGCGTGCAAACAACCTCAAAAACATCAGCGTTGAATTTCCATTAAATATGTTGACCGTAGTGACTGGTGTTTCAGGTAGTGGAAAAAGCACACTGGTCAAAAATATATTGTACCCAGCACTGCAAAAAAAATTGATTGGCTATGGCCAAAAACCCGCAGAATTTTCAGAAATATCAGGGAACTATAAGAATATAAAATTTATCGAATTTGTAGACCAAAACCCCATTGGGCGTTCTTCAAGATCAAATCCAGTGACTTACATCAAGGCCTATGACGATATTCGATCACTCTTCTCAAAACAAAAATTAAGCGTTGTAAGACATTACCAACCAAAACATTTCTCTTTCAATGTTGATGGAGGTCGCTGCCCCACCTGCAAAGGTGAAGGCATTGTGACCATTGAAATGCAATTTATGGCAGATGTAAAATTGAAATGCGAAAGCTGTGAGGGCAAGCGCTTTAAAAATGACATTCTAGACATTAAATTTCAAGGTTGCAATATTGATGATATACTTAATATGACCATTAATCAAGCGGTTGATTTCTTTGAAAGACACGATT
>PAQB01000040.1 GCA_002709185.1 Flavobacteriaceae bacterium | reverse complement strand
GTAACCAATGCGTTTTCCGTTTTGAATCTTAATGGTATTCACTGCGCCAATACTTTGGGCATCTGCATCCAAAGCATCCAAAAATGGCAGCACAGCTTCCTTATAGGGGATTGTTACATTTAGGCCTGAGATTTCATTTGAGGATTTAAAAATCGCATCAAATTCGTCGATGCTGTGGATGTCAAAGTTTTTATAAACACAGTTTAGATCTTCCTTCTTAAATTTATCTGTAAAATAAGTTCTTGAGAAGGAGTAGTCAATATTTTTACCAACCAAACCGAATGTTTTCATGCAGTTTTTTTTTGATGCTTTCCATACCACTGTAATCCAAGTACAATAGCGGCCCCTAAGATAATCAATAAAATGGCAATAAGTGTTTCTGTGTTAGGATCTGGCAGATATCGTTGATAGTTTTCAATACGGTTATTTCCATTGGAGTCTAAAATTAATTCTCCAACACCATTGCGTTTAAACACTTTAGTTTTCCAAGGCCAAACCACACCAAGAGACCCAGTAATAAATCCCATAATTACGGCGAGTGTTGTATTCTTATAATTTTTTAAAACAAAGTTTAAGAGGTGGGACAGCACAATCAGCCCAAAAATAGACCCTAGCGTAAAGACCGTTAATATTTTGAGCATGTTTAAAATATAAGGATCTGAAAAAACACCAAAATCTCCTGAAAAAATATGCACCAGCGTCTTAAATAAAGCATTTACTGCATCTACCAATAAAAGCACATAATTCCCCATAAGCATCAAGATAAAAGATCCTGAAAATCCAGGAAGGGCCATACCTGTAATGCTGACCATGCCACACAAAAAGACAAACCAAAGATTATCATTTTGAGCTTGAGGTGAAACAAAACTGAGACTCATTCCAGCTAGAACTCCAGCGACGGCCCAAATAATGGACTGCCATTTCCAAGCCTTAAAGTCGTTGTAGATATAAATAACAGAACCAATGATCATTCCAAAAAAAAGGCTCCAAACATAAAGTTCATATCTTACAATAAAGAAATCCAAAACTTTTGAAACACTGAAATAACTGATAATAATTCCAGTAAAAATCAAACCCAAAAAGCGGCCATTGATGTGTCTGAAAAAGCTACTAAATTGTCCTGAAAATAAAAGTGAAATCCCAAGACGGTCAAATTTCTGCAAAGATTCGATAAATTGTTCATAGAAGCCCAGTACAAACGCGACAATGCCCCCCGAAACGCCGGGAACTTTGTTGGCAGCCCCCATCGCAATGCCTTTGAGGATTAAGAAGCGCTTGGTTTCTATGGGCTTAGGAGGATTCAAGAGATTTTGTTTTTACACTTATAAAATCAAAAATAAAAATAAGTAGAAATCCTATAAGCATTAAAGTTAATGCAGCAAACAACTGCGGGTCTCCCTCATACTCATAAGGTACAACACATTCTTCTCTCAAAGGCACAGGGATTCCTTTGGAGTTGATGCGTTCGGTCAATGCTTTTTTCCATGGCCATATTTTCACCAAAGCTCCCGCCATGAAACCGGTTAGAAGGGCTAAGGTTAAGTCTTTGTATTTTGTAAAAAACCACTTTAAAATCCTTGAAAAGGACAAAATTCCAACCAAAGCGCCAAAGCCAAAAGTAGCTATTTTAAGAAAATCTTTATCGTTAATGGCTTGAAGTACGGATGCATAAGCACCCATGATTACCAAAATAAAGGCACCTGAAATACCAGGAAGAATCATTGCACAAATGGCAATGGCTCCCGATAAAAACAAATATGGATAACTTTCTGAATTGTTGAGGATCTCGAGTTTTGTAATTTGATAGGCAATAAACACCCCCAACAGTAATACAATCAATGCAACCGCATTTAAGCGTTCAATTTTTTTAAAGACGTATAATATACTGGCCACCACCAAACCAAAGAAAAAGGCCCATATTAAAATCGGTTCTTCATCTAACAACCAAGTGACCAGCTCAGATAAAAGTAGAATACTTGAAGCGATTCCCAAAAAAATAGCCAGTAGGAAATTTCCATTGACTGTACTCCAAACAGCTTTTACCCCTTTGTTTTTGAACTCTGAAATTAATGAGATTTTAAATTGGCTGAGTGTTGAAATTAATTCTTCATAAATCCCTGAAATAAAAGCAATGGTACCCCCAGAGACGCCCGGAACAATGTCTGCCGCCCCCATGGCCATGCCTTTAAAAAAAAGCCATAAATAGTCCAGAAAATTGCGTTTCATTAGAAGAGAAATTAATTGCAGGTAAAGATAACTAAATTTAGTTGTCCGATTTTTTGTAGCTTTCAATGAATTGAATCACATTTTGGCTTTGGTAAACATCGGGGAATAGTTCTTCAATTATGAATATATGTTCAGAATTAATGTGAAGTCCGGTGAGTAAATGTGCAAATCCAGCTTTACTGTCATTAAGTTTAAAATACAGTCCTGAAAGTCTAAATTCTAACTCCTCACTTTTTGGATGATGCTCAATGGCTTGTACAAAATTGTATTTAGCAGCTTCAATTTCCCCAAGTTCAATTAGAATATCACCTCTTTGAATCCATGTATCTAATGAGGTTTCCCCAAGTTCTAAGGTTTTTTTAAAGCCTCTTTCTGCTTCTTCAAGATAATTTAAACGGCGATTTGTTTTGGAATAAAATAACCAATAATTTGCATTTTCGTCATCAATATCAATGGCTTTATTAACGTAAAAAAGCGCTTTTAGGTCATCTCTTCTTAAGAAATAAAAATCTGCAATTTGCATCCAACCTTTGTCAAATGCGGGGTCTTCTTTGACAGATTTAAAAAAGTATTTGATCGCTTTATCTTTATGATGCATTTTTTCGTGACAAACCCCGATTTTTAGATAAGTAAAAGCGGTTGGCCCTTCAATGGCCATTGAAATATTATAGTTATCAATCGCTTCATTAAAGCGATTGAGTCGCTCCAGTACCTTGGCTTTTTCTAAATAAGCCCCAATAAAAGTGTCATCAGAAATGATTGCAAAATCGAAAGCTGTTAATGCTTTATTGAGTGCTTTGATTTCCAAATATTGTTTTCCCAATTGATGCCAGGCAACTTCACAATATGGGTTTTGATCTAAATACCAATTTAGATAATCGATGGCTTCTTGGGTTTGATCTAAAAATTCAAAGCAGTAAATGATATTGTAAAGAGAAGAATAATCTTCGAGATTTAAATCTATACAGTTTTTGAAATGAACTTTAGCCGCTTCATAATTGTCTAAAAAGAGATATTCCATTCCTATTAAGGAGTGAATTTCAGATGAATCATTAGAAACTTCAAGTGCTTGCTTGAATACTTCAATGGCCTCTTTGTGTTGGTCTCTTTTCGAATGGATGTTGGCTTTTTGAATGTATAATTCTTCGTTGTTAGGCTCTAGTTCAAACAACAAGTTAAGTAATTTTGCAGCTTCTGAAAGTTTGTTTTCAAAAATTAAAACCTCAACTCTGAATAATCTTAAATTTATTGAAGTTGGATGCTGGTCTAAACCTAATTTAATGGCTTTTTTAGCCAATGCAATTTTACCAATTTCTAAATAATGGTGGATGATGTTTTCAAACTCGTTAGAATCAAAAAAGAAGACATTATTAGTCTTTAGCATGGACTCGAACTTGGTGAGTGAAAAGCTTTGATTTTCTTCAGATGAGCTGAATTCCATTGGTTGTAATTTGGTATAATAAAAGTATCATTATTAGCTCTTGCTTCTATTACCTCAAATGAATGTTTTCAACAAAATAATTAACAGTTCTTGTAAATTTTATCAAGGACCTCAATGATGATGTCACAACCTTTCTCAAGTTCCTTCATTGAAATGTTAAGCGGAGGGGTAATGCGTATGGCTTTGGGTTCATAGAGGAGCCAAAAGAGAATCAGCCCTTTTTTCATGGCCATCATAACGACCTTGTTGGTCACGTCGGCATGCTTGGTTAGGGCACAAAGCATTAATCCTTTACCACGAATTTCAGTAATGAGTGGGTGTTTCAATTTTGATCTTATAAAACTTTCTTTCTCTAGGGCTGCATGCATAAGCTTTGAATTGGTGATTTCCTTCAAAGTAGCCAATGCGGCTGCGGCTATGACTGGATGTCCGCCAAAAGTTGTAATGTGCCCTAACATTGGTTTGTCAGAGAGACAATCCATCATTTCAGCAGATGCTGAAAAGGCACCAATAGGCATGCCGCCCCCCAAACCTTTACCAACCACCACAATATCTGGACTACAGTTGTAATTTTCAAACCCAAAGAGGGTACCTGTTCTTCCAATACCTGGCTGTATTTCATCTAAAATTAACAACGCACCTACTTCGTTGCAGCGTTTTTGAACCTTATTTAAGTAATCGTCTTTGGGTTGAACGAAGCCTGCGCCGCCTTGTATGGTTTCTAATATTACAGCTGCTGTTTTACTGCTAATCTTTGATAAATCTTCAAAAGCATTAAATTTCAAGAACCGAACATCGGGAATTAAGGGACGAAACGGTTGTTTACGTGCTTCATACCCCATTACACTCAAAGCGCCCATGGTATTGCCATGGTAGGCTTTGTCAGCGGCTAATATTTCGGAGCGCCCTGTATAACGCCGCGCTAATTTTAAAGCGCCATCAATGGCTTCTGTCCCTGAATTGGTTAAATAGGTTTTCTCGATGTTCTTGGGATAATATTTTGCCAGTAATTTGGTCAGTTCAAGTGCTGGTTTTTGGATGTATTCTCCATATACCATCACATGCATGTATTTTTCCAATTGTGTGTGAATTGCTTCCAGAACTTTAGGGTGGCGGTGTCCCAAGCTACATGCTGAAACACCCGCTACAAAATCCAAATAAGCGTTGTTATTTGTATCGTATATATAGGACCCTTTGGCATGGGAGATTTCCATAGCCAATGGATGTGGCGTAGTTTGTGCTTGGTATTTTAAAAAATCCGCTTTATTCAAAATTATTTTTTTATTTTTCAGCCTTAGAAAGACTTTTAGGGATTTTTCGGCCGGCTTTATTGTTCAATAATTTTTCTTGAGTTTTTTTAGGAGGCTTCCCAGCTGATTCTACCCGATTTCCCAAGGATTTATCAAAAAAGGCGGCTTGTGGGGAATGGACTCCCAAGCCTTTGATAACAGGCAATTCTAATGGCGGGTCTTCTGAAAATAAATCTTCAACACTTCTAGGGCGTTCCGTCTCGCGCCATACGAAGCCTTTGAGAATCCGTTCATTTTCTGGAAAGTCATCTTCTGGGTATGTTTTTCCATCAATTTGATTAATTTTTCGCAACTCATCAATTTTATTTTCTGACACCCAAATTCTCATTTTTCCTGACTTGGACTTATCTATGCCTACGAGTTCATTATCAGCATTTCTCAAGAAGTAAATACTTTCGGCATTTTTAATAACATCGATTGTATGGAGTTCATTGTCTTTAAAAAGCCCGTCAAGCTTCTTACCAGAAATCTGATTGTATCCAGCGCCAAGACTGTCTTTACTTATTACAAACGCATTTTCAAATACTTTTAGTGAATCCAAACTTTCTGTTTTGGAATTTGAAATCAGATGAATGGAGTCGCCTGTTATCTGATTCTCGTGATGCCATAAAATGGGATGTCTTCTTTTGGAAAATGCATCCTCTGAATCCGTATCATAAAAATTGATAAGCTGTGTCAGGCCTGTGTTTTGATTCATGTGGATGGAGTCTGCTTTGCCACTCAAATCGGATTTATACATTTTTGCATTGTAGAAAGCCCGTACAATGCGTTGATCTGGGGGGCCAGTAATCATTAGTGTGTCACTGTGAACAAAAATAGAATCGTTCTCTTGTTTAGTGATTGCCAGTGCTCTTTTGGTAATAAAGACCGAGTCTTTGGCTCTAAACACTTCGGCATAGTGGCCTTTAACAATGCTGTTATTAAGTGTGTCTGTTACCTTGATATTGTTGGTTGCAGAGGCAAAATTTTTATTGCGATCAAAATACAAACTGTCTCCAATGATGGTCCGTTCATCGTAATCTATTTTAGAATTTTTTACAAAATACCCAGTATCGTTGTTGGTATTATAAAAACCCCTTTCGCAATAGATAATGCTTGTGTCACTTGTAATTGTGGTAGGGCCATATAAAAAAGCATAACCAGAAGGCGTGTAAAAATCAAGGCGATCAGTATCTATCACGTATTCTGGATTCACCAGTTTTACATTATCCGTAAACTGATATTTTTTAGCATTTACATAATAGTGTCCAATGGTACTGGTAATGGTTCCTGAAGTATCTCTAACTACCTTACCTTTTTGATTGTAAAAGGCTTGTTGTTTGATGCGATCGAAGTACAGGATGTCTGTGTACAATTTTGAAGTTGGATCAATTAAAACAACATCTCCTCTGGCATAGGCCAATTGTGTCTTGCCGCTGTATTCCACATATTTTGAGGTCATGTCTAAGCTGTCACCTTGTTTGACTCTCACGCTTCCATAGGCTTCAATAAAATCTTGTTTGCCATAATAGATGGCCTCATTACACCACATTTCGATACCTTTGTGTTTAATGTGTACCTGATTGGAGTTATCACGCGTTAGAATCGTTGCATCTGGCTTTGACGGTTCAAAGGTCATGAATGGCGCATATTCAATCTCAATTTGTTGACGTTCTTGGGCACACAATAAAAATGGCACAAAAAAAAGAATTATTGATTTTAAACAAGCGAGACGCACAAAAGTATTATTTGAATTGTTACAAAAATAAGCAATATTCAAATTCAATAAGTAATGCTTTGCTTTTATCTGAAAATTGTTTGCTTTCGATCTGGTCCTACAGAAACGATCTTAATAGGTATTTTGAGTTCATTTTCCAAAAACTCAATGTAGTTCATAAGACTGACAGGGAGGCTTGAATCCTTTTCCATTGCAGTTAAGTCTTCAGACCATCCGTCAAATTCTGTGTAAATTGGTTCAACATTTTCCGACTCTATATTATAGGGAAGGTGCTCAATTACCTTGCCTTTGTAATTATAGGAAGTGCAAATCTTCAGTGTTTTAAATCCGGAGAGAACATCTGCTTTCATCATCATAAGTTGTGTCACGCCATTCACTTGACAGGCATAGCGTAAAGCGACTAAATCCAACCAACCACAACGTCTCGGTCTCCCAGTTGTGGCTCCAAATTCACATCCAACCCTAGCCATCGTTTCCCCGTTTTCGTCAAAAAGTTCCGTAGGAAAAGGGCCAGATCCTACACGGGTGGTGTAGGCTTTAAAAATACCAAACACCTCTTGAACGGAACCAGGTGATATTCCCAATCCTGTGCATGCACCAGCTGCTGTGGTATTTGAGGAAGTTACAAAGGGGTAAGTTCCAAAATCAATGTCTAGTAGAGAACCTTGAGCACCTTCTGCAAGAACACTCTTACCAGCTTTCTCCGCTTGGTGTAAATATTCTTCAGAATCAATAAACTCCAATGATTTTAATATTTTTACAGCTTCAAAAAATTCAGATTCAAGTTCTTTTAAGTCGTATTGTAAATCGACATTGTAAAAACTTATCATGGATTGATGCTTATTGGCAAGGTTGCGGTATTTTTCTTCCCAATTTTCCATTTCTAAATCGCCAACACGAATGCCGTTACGCCCTGTTTTGTCCATATAAGTGGGGCCGATTCCTTTTAGCGTAGAACCAATTTTAGCCTTCCCTTTAGAAGCTTCAGATGCAGCGTCTAACAAACGATGGGTTGGAAGAATCAAATGTGCTTTTCTAGAAATGATTAAGGATTTCTTATAATCAACCCCTTGGTTGTCTAATTTGTCTAATTCTTTTTTAAAAATGACGGGATCAATTACGACGCCATTGCCAACAAGGTTTTTGGCACCTTCATGAAAAATCCCAGACGGAATGGTATGCAATACATGTTTCATTCCATTAAAAACAAGGGTGTGACCCGCATTCGGGCCACCTTGAAAACGTGCAATAATATTGTAATTAGAGGTAAGAACATCAACAATTTTTCCTTTTCCTTCATCGCCCCATTGGAGGCCTAGTAGTAAATCTACAGCCATTCTAGTAGTGGTTAGTTTTTAGTATTTTTTTTTTGTTCCATAGAAATAAAGAGAATGGTTTTGAATGTTGATGTCAAAAACTTCTTCTATGGTTTGTTTTATGGATTGAATTCTTGGATCACAAAATTCGATGACTTCTCCAGTATCGGTTAAAATGACATGATCGTGTTGTTTGTCGAAATAAGATTTTTCGTACTGAGCCTGATTTTGACCAAATTGATGTTTTCTAACCAGCGCACATTCCATGAGTAATTCAATGGTATTGTACAAAGTAGCTCTTGACACCCTGTATTTTTTGTTTTTCATTTTGATGTATAAGGACTCGATATCAAAATGATCTTCACTGTCGTAAATTTCTTGCAGTATGGCAAAGCGTTCCGGTGTCTTTCGCTGGCTGTTGTCTTCAAGATATTTTGTAAAAACGTTTTTTACAATTTCTTGATTTTTATGTTTCGTTTTTGTAGTCATTTATAGAAATTCAAATTTAACTAATTTTTAGACTCTAGAGACCTTTTCTATACCATTTATTTTTTCAAGACGCTTCATTAATTTTGTAACAAAGTTATTGTTTTTGACTTCCAATGCGATTTCTCCATTAAAGGTTCCGCTGTCTGTGTCAAATTTTATACTCTTGATGTTTACATTCATATTCCCAGAAATAATTTTTGTAACGTCACTTACCAGTCCCTTTTCGTCAATACCAGTCAGTTTAATTACGGCTCTAAAGACTTGTTGTGAAGAGTCTATCCATTTTGCTGGTATGATCCTGTAGGCATAATTGGATTGTAAGCTTAGCGCATTTGGGCAACTCTTTTTATGAACCTTAATCCCATCTTTAATACTTAAAAACCCAAAAACCATATCTCCAGGAATTGGATTGCAACACATGGCAAGTTTATAGTTGAGCTTTTCTTGTTCTTTACCAAAGACCAGTAAATCGTACTTGGAAGTGATTTCGTCGCTGTTTAAGGTTTCAGGGTTGATATTTTTTTTACGACTGATTTTATTCTTGATAAAACTTACCAATACATTGCTTCTCGAAGCTGCATATTTTTTCAGCATTCCATTGTCAATACTTCCAATGCCCACTCTGTAAAACAGATCGAGGCTTGTTTGTAAATTAAAATAGTTTACAAGTTCATTAATTGAACGCTCATTAAGAATAATTTTTATTTGCTTAAGCTTGCGACGTAATATTTCTTTACCATCTTCAGCAATGATTTTTCTATCTTCTTTTAAAGCCGATTTTATTTTACTTATGGCGCGTCCTGTTGTGGCATAATCTAACCAGTTAGAATTGGGTTTGGCATTTTCTGAAGTGATGATACTCACTTGATCTCCACTTTGTAATTTATGGTTTAGGGGAACCAATTTACCATTGACTTTTGCCCCCCTTGTTTTTAAGCCTACCTCAGTATGAATGCTGAAAGCAAAATCAAGTGGCGTTGCTTGTTTTGGCAAGGACTTTAAGTCCCCATTTGGAGTGAAAACAAAAATTTCTTTGGCGTATAAATTAAGTTTGAACTCTTCCACAAAGTCCACAGCATTTGCTTCAGGATTGTCCATGATGTCTTGAAGTTTTCCAATCCAACTTTCTAAGGTTTCATCATTGTTTTTGTCGCCTTGTTTGTATTTGTAATGAGCAGCGTATCCTTTTTCAGCAATTTCATTCATGCGTTCACTTCTAATTTGTACTTCAACCCAACGGCCTTCTGGCCCCATAACGGTAATGTGCAGTGCTTCATATCCGGTGGATTTTGGTGAAGAAATCCAATCTCGCAAGCGGGTTGGATTGGGCCTAAAGAAATCCGTAACAATAGAATAAATTTTCCAGGCCAAAAACTTTTCATTTTTCAAACTGGATTTATAAATGATACGAACCGCAAATTTATCGTAAACTTCATCGTAAGAAACCCCTTGTCGTTGCATTTTTCTTCGAATGGAAAATATAGCTTTTGGACGGCCTTTGATGTTGTATTTTATCTTTTCTTTTAGGAGTGCTTTCTCTAAAATATCACTGATTTTTTCAATATATTTTTTTTGACCCTCGTGGCTTTCTTTCATTTTTAATAAAATGGAATTATAAACCTCAGGTTCAGTGTATTTTAGTGCTAAATCTTCCAGTTCTGTTTTGATGTTGTAAAGCCCAACTTTGTGCGCCAGTGGCGCATAAATGTATAGGGTCTCAGACGCAATTTTTAGTTGTTTGTCTTCACGCAGTGAATGAATGGTTTGCATGTTGTGAAGCCGGTCTGCAATTTTTATGATTATCACACGGACATCATCGTTAAGTGTCAATAACATTTTTCTGAAATTCTCCGCTTGTAAAGAAATATTTTTGTCTTTCTTTAGACTGGATATTTTGGTGAGTCCATTGACAATACGGGCCACTGTTTCACCAAAAAGTTGTTCAATATCGTTGATTGTATAATCTGGAGAGTCTTCCACGACGTCGTGAAGAAGAGCAGAGGCAATAGAGGTGGCGTCCAGACCAATTTTTTCCGCTACAATCTTGGCCACAGCAATGGGGTGAAAAACATAGGCTTCCCCAGATTTTCGACGTTGATTTTTGTGTCCGTCAACGGCTACATCAAATGCTTTGCGAATCAGTTTTTTATCGGAAGCGGTAAGGCGTCTGTAGCTGATGCTAAGCAGTTCTTTATACTCCTTAGCAATATTAGCATTTTCTTTTTTGATCTCTTCAGGCGTCATACCCTAAAACTAAAACAAACATTTGGAACAGGCAACCGTGCTACAAAATTTTTACAAAATTGTTTTATGCCTGTTAATTAGGTCAAAAAATTGCGTTGACGTATGGCTTCAAAAAGTAAAATTCCGGCAGCAACAGAAACGTTCATAGAATCTAAATCTCCTAGCATCGGAATTTGAACTGTTTTTGTTGCTGAGCTGCGCCAAATTTCTGACAATCCAGTACTTTCTGATCCAACCACTAGGGCAGAAGCATCACTAAGATTGATGTCAACGTAGGGCACGGATTCTTGAAGCACTGCGCTATAGATTGGAATACGTCTTTCGTTTAGAAAGCCAATGGTCTCTTCAGAAGTTGCTACAGCAATGGACACTGTAAATAGCCCGCCTACGCTGGAACGAATCACATTAGAATTGTATAGATCTGTTCTCGGATTGGCAATAATCACCGCATCCACATGAGCCGCGTCAGCAGTCCTCAATAATGCACCAATATTTCCAGGTTTTTCAGGCGCTTCAGCAACTAAAATTAAGGGATTAGACTCTAATATTAAATCTTCAAGTTTGTGTGATTTGCTTTCCGCGACGGCGACAACTCCTTCAGTACTACCACGATAGGCTATTTTGTTGTAAATCTTAGAGGTTATTTGAATGATCTCAGTTTCTTTCGTTTTGTAAGCATTGATTCGACTTTCATCAAATAAATTAGGTTCAAATAATAGTGATTGAATAACGTATCCTCCTTTGATTGCCAAACCCAACTCCCGCTGTCCTTCAATAACAAAAACCCCTTCAATATTGCGCTGTTTAGCCTTGTCTTTTAACAGCAAAATGCGTTTAATAATGGGGTTTTGTAAGCTGGTTATTTCTTTAAACATAAAACAAAAGTAAGTTTATTTAGTATCAGAAAAACGCGAATTCTTTTTTAAAATTCTAAACGTCTTGATTTTAAGGCGTTTTATATTTTTTTGAATACCGCTTCCAAAGTTTGGTTTGATGGCTTTCCAAGCTGATATTCCGACCGTCTATAAAGGCTCGTGTCAAATTATTGCTGCGCATGTCCAAAGCGTCACCCGTACTAATAAATAGGGTTGCACTTTTACCAACCTCTATACTGCCATACTGCTTGTCTATGCCTAAAATTTTAGCGCTATTCAATGTGATCAACTGTAAAGCTTGCGCTTTACTCAAACCATAACCAACGGTTGTACCAGCATAAAAAGGGAGGTTTCGGGAGTTCATACGCTCCATATCTCCACTAGCTTCTAGTGCCACAGTTAAACCAGCATCAATTAATAATTTTGCTAGTTTGTAGGGCAAATCATAGTCTTCATCCGATTTGTTTGGACGTAAATGCACCCGTTGCAAAAGCACAGAAATATTATTTTCTTTTAAAAATTCTGTCACTTTATAGGCTTCGTAAGCCCCAACGATTGTGAGAGCTTTCACTCCTTGCGCTTTCGCAAAACTGACTGCATCTACAATGCCTTTTTCATCGTTTACATGAATGAATAATTTGGTGGTTCCTAAAAACAATCCATTGAGTGCTTCATAAGGCAAATGCACCCCTTTTCCCCCCAATGTATTATGTGCTTTTGCATTTTTAAAATAAGTCTCAATTTCTGCAACCTCCTTGTTGTAATCTTCATTAATTTTTAAACCTGGATTTTCTCCTCTGTGCTGGTGTCCGTAAGCAAAAATTTCAGGCCAATTCATATGCATACCGTCATCGGATTTGATTACGGCGTCTTCCCAATTCCATGCATCAAATTGAACCACAGAGGATTTTCCTGACAAAACACCTCCTCTAGGAGTAATTTGACCAATTAAAATCCCATTGGGTCGCATGCTTTCTACCACTCTTGATTCTGTATTGTAGGCTATTAAACTCCTAATATGTGGATTCCACATGCCAATTTCTGAAACATCGTCTGAGGCTCTTACAGCATCAATTTCAACTAAACCTAAGGTTGAATTTGGAATGATAAAACCAGGGTATACGTTTTGACCTCGCGCATCAATTATCTCCATTCCAGAGCGGTCTATGGAGGCGTTAATGGCGCCCACATATTCAATAATTCCGTTTTCGAAAATGATCAAACTATTTTCAATGACTGCTCCGTTTCCAAGGTGTGCCTTGGCACCATTAATAGCGATTCGGTCTTGTTGTGCTGGTGCAGGGGTTTGTTGTGCATATAGCATACATACACATAAAAGGATTGTAATGTTGATTGCTAATGTTTTCATGATTTAGTATTAAATTTCGTTGTTATCTAGGGTGTCACAATGCATGTCTTTCTTTTTGTTGACCTTCACAGGTTGGGTTTTCATGCCTTTGTTTTTAGCCTCTAGGAGCATCTGAATTAATGCATTGCGCTCTTTTTTTATGGCCGCTCTATGTTGTTGGTCGGCTTCAATATCAAAATAAATAGCCCCTTCAATTAAGGTCTTTTCAGCTTTTGCATAAACCGATAGGGGATGGTCGCTCCAAAGTACTAAATCGGCATCCTTACCAATTTTAATGCTTCCCACTTTGTCATCAATATGCAAAAGTTTTGCTGGATTTAGCGTCACCATTTTCCACGCATCTTCTTCTGAGCTGCCTCCATATTTAACCGCCTTTGCAGCTTCTTGATTTAAGCGTCTTGACATTTCAGCATCATCGCTATTGATAGCGGTTAAAACTCCCGTATTATTTAGAATTGCAGCGTTGTATGGTATGGCATCATTGACTTCGTATTTATAAGCCCACCAATCGCTAAATGTTGAAGCCCCCGCACCATGTGCTTTCATCTTGTCTGCTAATTTATACCCTTCCAATATGTGGGTAAATGTATTGATGTTGAAGTTGAATTTTTCAGCGACTTTCATCAGCATATTAATTTCACTTTGTACATATGAATGGCAACTTATAAAGCGTTCCTTGTTTAGAATTTCAGCTAAAACCTCCATTTCAGTATCTATTCTGTAAGGCTTGCCATTTTTCTTTTTCAGATCATAAGCTTTTGCCCTTGAAAAGTAGTCTATATACATTTGTTCGACCCCCATTCTTGTTTGGGGAAATCGACTGTAGCCACCCCAGTTGGACTGTTTAACATTTTCACCCAACGCAAACTTGATGAACTTCGGAGAATTCTTATAAATCAAATCCTCAGCAGCCAAACCCCATTTGAGTTTGATGATGGCCGAACGCCCCCCAATTGGGTTGGCCGATCCATGTAAAATTTGAATGGTTGTTACCCCACCTGATAAATTTCGGTATATATCGACGTCATCGGCTTCAACAACGTCCTCAATACTCACTTCTGCAGAAGAATTCTGCCCTGCTTCATTGATACTAGCAGCTGCAATGTGCGAGTGTTCATCTACAATTCCTGAAGTCAAATGTTTTCCAGTCGCGTCAATAACCCGCGCTTTCTTTGAATTTAAATTTTTTCCAATAGCTGAAATTTTTCCGTGCTTCACCAGAACATCCGTATTTTTTAAGACCCCTTGTGTTTCATTGGTCCAAACCGTCGCGTTTTTAAAAATCAGAGTTTCAGCTTCAGCAAGTTTATAATTTCCGTAGGCCCCATTGGGATAGGTAACTGGTTGAACTATACGCTTCTTTTCTCTTGATTTTGAGTTATTTTCTGTTTTTTCAGTTTCCTCCGATCCTTTGTTTTCTCTTTTAATTATCAAAGCTTGCTTGCTTCCATCTCTAAGATGTAAAATGCCATTCAAATCAGAAGCATCGGCTGTAATTTTTGCACTGAATCTTAAAAATCTTTGATCTGTGGTATCGGCTGCAGTAAATAAAATTTGAACCCAGTCTTTGCTGTAGCTTAAAGTGCTGCTTCGTTTTGATTGCTGAGAACTAATTGTAGCTGATGGCTTGTGTTTACTACCGGTAATCTCCAATGTTAAAGAATCATTTTCAGCCATAAAATTATATGTACCTCTAATGTCTTTTTGTGTTAAATCTTCAAAAATATGACGCGACCCGCGAATCCAATGTTCTACAACAGTGGTATTAGATTCGAAAAAATCCCCTGAGGTCATCATAAAATTTGCGAAACTTCCTTTTTCTAAGTTCCCAACTTTATCATTTTTTAATATTTGTGCAGGAACTGTTGTTAGGGCTTTTAAAGCTTCAGATTTACTCAAGCCATGTTCAATTGAACTTAAAATGTTTGTTTTAAAAGATTTGGGGGATTTTAATCCTTGCATGGTAATAGCAAAGGGAACCTCATTATTTTCCAATGCACTCAAATTAGCCGGTCTTTGATTCCATTCTCGCATGCTTTCTAGTTCAAGTCTATCTGCTAAAAAAGGATCCTCAACATCATAAGGTTTTGGAAAGTTGATGGGTATGATAAATGTCGCATTTGTGTTTTTAACAGTTTCAATGCGTTCATATTCATCACCACCGCCCAAAATGGTGTATTGAATGTCAAATTGATCGCCCACTTTGTCTGCACGAACGGCATTGGCACGGCTGCCCGCGGCGAATATTTGGGTTAAATTTGTATTTTGATTGAACGCTTCAAGGGTAAGGTCAGTGGTTTTAATATTTCCTTTTTTATACCAATCCGCATCGTAATACAATTGTCTTAACAATGCCATTGAACCCATAATAGAAGTTGGGTAAGCTTGTCTGGATTGTACGCTTCTGGATAAAGAAAGGTATTGTCCCGATTTATTTGATAGAATTCGCATGGTTTCGTCTCCATTGAGATCCAAGGCAATAAGTGCCCCAGTACCCCTTACAATGCCATCCTCTTTATGGGTATTCACCAATCCAATCCCTTGCTCTAAAAGGGCTTTGGCTGTTTTTTCATCAAACTCAAAATCTGAGATGGCATTTTGTTCAGCACGAATATGATCATTCCAATAAAAGCCCGATCGGTTTGAATCGTATTGTGTAGAACGTCCATAGCCAGGAGCAGGCTTTGGGTCC
>PAQB01000039.1 GCA_002709185.1 Flavobacteriaceae bacterium | reverse complement strand
TTTGTCCCAAAGACTACGGGGCTCAAATAAGGTTTTGTATGTCTCTGGTTGAGAAACATAGTTCTCAAATCGATTAAAATCCTTTTGTATTAGCATTGAGTTCTTTTAATTACATACTCAAATTTATTAATGCTAAATGTGAGTGTATAATATGAGTTGAGAATTTTTAAAATGGCTAGGAGGTGGCTTTAGGATTGGGCCCGTATTTATTTTCTCCTTCTTGACTGTCCTTTACAAGAAGTACCAAAAACCAAATAACCCCAATTAACGGAATAAGAATAATAAGGTACATCCATCCGCTTTTTCCGACGTCGTGTAATCGTCTAACAACCGCTCCAAGTGCAGGAAGAAAATGCAAAGCATAGACTAGAAGATACCCCCAACCGTAACCTGTGCTGACGGTTTGTCCCATGATCTCGTATTTAAAGTCAAATCCTAGGATGATGTCTAGAATTAAGGCTGCAATTGATATTAGAGAGTAAAACAATACAAACATCCAATATTCGGTTCTTCGAGCACGGCCACTAAAATTGACATATTGCGCCATTATTTTTAAATACCATTTCATAATTTTATCTTTTAATTAGTAATATAAATTGTTAGTGCAATATAACTTTTATTTCAAAACAAAAATAAGTTTTACGGTTAAATTAAATCGATTGTAAAAATGTTGGAAATAAAAAGGTTTATTTTTAAAAAATTTACTATATTGTTAAATTGAATTCATATATTTAGTATAGAGTTTAACCCGATTAATATTTAGAAATGAATCCATCCAAGGTAGATCTTAAAAACAGCCTGAATACACTCAAATCAAAAAAGAAGTTACTGCTAAATAAAAAGAAAAAAATAATCAAGGAGATCAATGCGATAAAAATCCAGGAAAAAAACCTCAGAAATGAAATCAAAAATTGTGAAGATCAAAATAAATTAGTGGTCGCCGTAGGGTTTGATAAGCGCTGGTCAACTTATAATTGTATCGTTAAATTTGAAGCTGACCATTTCAGTTTTTATTTAGGAAAAGAAAACGCCATTAAAAATACGCTTCAGCAGTTCCACCAAAAAGACATCAGCAGAAGAGGACAGACTTTTATGAAAGAGGAAATTAAAGAGATTGTAAGAGCCGTTGTACCAAACCATTTAAAAAGTGGCAGATCTTATAAATCGGTAAATTTCAAAAAAATTGTTGAACTTTACATCTCAAGTGGTGAATGGAATTATTGGAAAGACGTTTAGTTACTAAAGATTTAAAGTTATACTAATTATTTTAAATCAGACTTTGGAGCACATTAAAACAAAACCTTTAAACGCATATGAAAACTAAAAAACAAATTGTAAAAGACTGGTTACCTAGATATACAGGGGTACCGTTAGAAAAGTTTGGCGCATTTATATTACTTACAAATTTTCAAAAATATGTTGATGAATTTGCGAAAATAAATAATATCCCCGTAGACGGTGACAATAAAAATATGCCGTCGTCTACATTTGAAAATATTACAATCATAAATTTTGGTATGGGCAGTCCAAATGCGGCTACTGTCATGGATTTATTGGTTTCAATTAAACCAAAAGCCGTGCTGTTTCTGGGTAAATGTGGGGGGTTGAAAAAGCGGATTCAAATCGGAGATTTTATTTTACCCATTGGAGCCATTAGGGGTGAAGGAACTTCAAATGATTACTTCCCCATTGAAGTGCCAGCAATGCCATCCTTCTCGCTGCAAAGAGCGATTTCTTCTGCATTAAAGTACCAAAAAATTGATTATTGGACAGGAACGGTGTTTACCACCAACAGAAGAGTCTGGGAATTTGATACTAAATTTAAAAATTATTTAAAAAAAGTGCGGGCCTATTCCATTGATATGGAAACAGCGACCTTATTTACAGTAGGCTTTCACAACAGGGTTCCCATTGGAGCATTGCTGTTGGTAACCGACCAACCGATGATTCCGGAGGGGATCAAAACAGAGGCAAATGACAACATCAACTCGGCTTTATTTGATAAAAAACACCTTCAACTCGGTATAGAGTCTTTAAAACAAATAATTGAAAACCAAGATACAGTAAGGCATCTGAAGTTTTAAGCGGCCGCGGGGTATGGGAAATATCAAACTCATTTGGGATTTTAGAGGGCCGAACGGAAAAAAGACTGCAATTCACCACGAAAAACACATTAGAGCATTTTTTAAAATCGAAAAGAAAATCTTAATCAGTTCGGGGATTGAAACTTTAAATGAATTTCATCACTTGGCATTTGCTGTTGTACTTAAGGCGGATCTTGAACAAATTAAATCGGTGCTAAAGCCCAACAGAGGCCAAATTGCAAAATAAGTGTAATGGCGCTTAGGATTTATTTAGTTGCATTCACCTTGTGAATAAGCTAAGACTCCATAACGGCTCATTGCCTCACATTCGTTGCTGTAGGTGGCCCCATCGCAGCCACAGACAGGAGCATATATTTCAATACATACCACATCCAAATCAATTAAAGTTTCATCAATACACATATTTGGTGTGTCCTGGTTGGTATCGCCATCAGAGCAAGCGAAAATAAATAAAACGTAAAATAATCGTAATTTTTTCATGGTCTAAATATAGCAGATCTAAGTTTAAGCATTGGTTTGAGCCTCTTGGACTAAGGAAAAAATAAACCTCCGCGCGACAAGCATCTGTTTTGCAATTATAGAGAGTCGAGTGTAATTAAATTTACCGACAGCAGTCGTACCTTTTTTTGAAACTGTATCTAACCCCTAAAGAATACTGAAAATGATTTGTAAGCCCAAAAGCTTCGGTGTTGCCCAATTTAATTCTTGTATTGGCCGTAAAAACAAGATCAAACGGCTCCATAATGGTAACAAAAAAACCAGCGCCAAGATTAGCAGATGTTGTAATATTCGGGGGCTTACTTAAGTTTTGTACATTAAATAATCCTAAACCTAACTGGCCAAAAAGGGATATTCCCCTTGTGAGGGACAGTACATTTTTGACCCCAAAATCGGTTGAGATAAATACCGGTGAAGATTCAGAAATCACACCATCAATACGTTGGCCCTTTCTAAATTTATTGGTTGACGCTGAAGCATATATAAATAATGACTCACTTAAAGAATAATTTAATTCTCCTCTCAGCGGGTAGCTAAAACTGGTGTTACCATAGTCTTCAAGAATATAAAAAGGGTCTTGTTTTCCAGAATTGTCAATCCAGTTGAGCCCAAGTTCTATATAAAGCTTGTCTAAAAAGTCTGGCCTTCTTTGTGAATGTAATTCACAAAAGTATAATAGACACAAAATTGGCAAAAAATAAGACCTCAAGTTCAAATTGGTTAGACTCAAATATACGGTTTATTTAATAACGCTATAAAAAAATATTTATTTTCTAGAAACAATAAAACCCTAGTGAATCCTGCTTAAGGTGGGCCATAGTTTAGCCACTTATTTTTCTTGACCAATAATTTCAATAAGCTGGATGGGAACTAAATTTTCACAACGGCTTGTTGTTGAATAACTTATAAAAAGCTATTCTTCAAGGACCACAGTTCTTTTTGAGGGATTAAAAGGGCTGTCGATTAGATGGCCGCTGGAGTCTAACAATTCTAAGGTGATTGAAATTTCCCCTTTCGGTAGTCCTTCAATGTAGTAAGGCGCCCATTCATCAATTAAAAATTCGATGCCCTGAATGGTCGCTTTGATTTTATTACCGTCGGGCGCTAAGTTGGTATTTACCAAATAAAAGTCCAAGAGAACGCGCTCGGTGTCAGCACCTTTATAAACCCCTTTTGGACGGCTGTAAAACAACAATGCTTTCGATAAATTTTTTTTGTCAGAATCTTCGCCGCCAATTTGAGTCAAAAAATAGGCGTTTTTATTTTTTACGGACTCGTGATAAGAGCGCGATAAAAAGGCTAAAACCACATTATTCTCGTCGGTTTGATCCCACTGGTCATGGACAAACTCCTTCGTATATTTGGCAGAATACGGTCCATTGTTGATGATGAAATGAATGTGTTGCCCCTTTGCAGAATTTGCAAGGGTATAGTCAAACGCTTTGGGAGATTGTACGCCAAGTTCATAATTTTCCAAGTCGAATGAGAACAAATGCCCAGCTGCTGTTGATTGCGATTCCTTTAAGTGCAATTTTGCATTTTCGTAAGCAGTTGAACCCTCAACTTTGGTAATGGTAATTTGATTTGATTTGTTACACCCAAAGAAGCATAGCACGGAAATTAAGAGTCGTTTTTTCATAAAGCAGTTATGTCACCAAAATCGAATTCTGATGTATTTGTTGTGTCTAATTTTCAAATCAAAATATAACCCATAATAATTCAATGAATTACATTGATGCAAAAATTTAATGCAAATTGTTCTCACAATATAAACTTAACAGCCAAGGAGGTTGCATATCCAGCCTACACAGCTAAAAAGTGATATGACAGTAATGGCTAATAATGCAATTCTTATTTTTTTCATTTTCATGAATTTTGTGTAAATATAATAAAAATAGAACAGTCGTTTTTGATAAAAATATAGAAATGCCGAGGGCCATTACAATATAAGAAATATACTTAGTGTCGGAAAAATCCTAATCAAAAAAGAGTGCTAAGAATTTAAAGGTGTAGGCCACACTCAGTTTTTGGGCTATTGTTCCAACGGCCTTCTCGGCCTTTCCCGGGTTTGGTACAGTGGGTACATCCAATGCTAAAATAGCCTTTTGATTGCAGTGGATGGAAGGGCAATAAATGTTGTTTGACATAGTTTAGGTAATCGTATGTGTTGCCGTCTATGTCCGTTACTGTACCCGATTCATTAAAGCCTACAGCTGTATACCATCACAATCATTGTCAATACCATCTTCAAGTATTTCAAATGCGCCTGGGTAGATGGAGGCATCAGAATCGTTACAATCAAAATAGGCATTAAAACCATCATTGTCAGCGTCTTCATAATACTGACAATCGTAGCAATTGCTTGCTGGGTCGTTCAATCCACCATCATCACAATCTTCACCACTGTCTAAAATACCATTGCCGCAAAGGTCTTCATCCACACTTCCATCACAATCATTGTCGATACCATCTAATATTTCAGTTGCGCCTGGGTAGATGTAGGCATCAGAATCGTTACAATCTCCTTGGTTTTCTGTGTAGCCATCACTATCATTGTCATTATCTGATTCTGTAAATGTATATTGAACAACGTCTGAATAAGAAATTCCTAAGCTACTTTCAACTCTTAGAATTATGTAATAAGTCGTGTTCGTATTCAGTAAGTCACCAAGATAAATTTCATCTTGTAATTGATATAAGTAACTACCTGGCGCTCCATACCAGCTTGGCCATCCTAGAAAAGTTGTATCATTTTCATTAGGTACTAAATTCTCTTGGCTAATGTAACCTCTAATATCATACACATCGCTGCCATTTGTTTCAATTGAATACCTAATAAACTCACCAACAAAAACATCATGAATTCTAATTTCAGCTTTACAAGCACCCCAGGTTAGCTGCCCATCGCAAAATTTAAGTGTTCCATTGTTTTCTGGGGCATTTATTTGAGTCCAATTTTCTCCATCCCAGTAAAGCATATCACCTGCAGTATTTCCTGGAGCGAAACCCGAGCTTGTAGTGTTATTTTCAAAATAAGCCTTTGTAACCACATCCTGGTCATCAGTAGGGTCTGCTACATTCTTAATTTGGTTGTTTTGAGCACTCACTGTGCCGTTGAGTTCAATGTCTTGCCCAAAGGCTGTTGCTGTTAATAAAATAGCCGTAAAAAGTGTGAAAAGCGTTTTCATAGTATTTATGTTGGTCTTAAACAAAAATAACAAAACTTTTGACACACAACTAACTAGGCCAGCCATTGAGCTTTGAATCATAAAAAATTCCTCCGTCTAATGTTCTTGGGACAAGATTAATTCGAAATAAGATTAAAACTATCAAGCTATCTAAGACAGCTTCTGACAAAAGACCTCAGCTAAATTCAATATTGCTATAAATTCATTAGTTTTATAAGACAATTTAAAAAACTATGAAAAAAATATATACACTTTTAGCATTCGCTATTGGATTTAGCATAAATGCACAAATAGCGACTAATGGAACAAATCCATCAGGAACTGATGCTTCAGCAATGGGAAGAGAAACAACAGCAAGTGAATATTATTCTACTGCAATGGGATATCAAACAACAGCAAGTGGAGCAGCTTCTACAGCAATGGGAGATGACACAACAGCAAGTGGATATGCTTCTACAGCAATGGGAGATGACACAACAGCAAGTGGAGATTATTCTACAGCAATGGGAGATGATACAACGGCAAGTGGACATTGGTCTACAGCAATAGGATTTGGCACAACAGCAAGTGGAAGTCGTTCTACAGCTATGGGATATAGCACAGAAGCAAGTGGAAGTCGTTCTACAGCTATGGGATATCAAACAACAGCAAGTGGAGCAGCTTCTACATCAAGTGGGTTTAATTCAACAGCAAGTGGAGATTATTCAACTGCAATGGGAAGAAGTACTACAGCAAGTGCAAATTATTCTATAGCAACAGGATGGTATACAGAGGCAAGTGGCATAGCTTCTACAGCAATGGGAGATGACACAACAGCAAGTGGAAGTCGTTCTACAGCTATGGGATATAGCACAGAAGCAAGTGATTATGCATCATTAGTAATCGGACAACACAATCTTTTAGGCTCAACAGTTACTAACAGCGCTACAGAATTTAGTACAGATAATACTGCTTTTGTAATTGGAAATGGAGCAAATACAGACAACAGAAGCGATGCGCTAACTGTACTATTTGATGGTACTACCACAATAGCGGGAGATTTAAGCATTAACTCTGATGCAAGACTAAAAGCTAATATCATTTCTCTTGGTAGTACTTTAGCCAAAGTATTACAAATAGATGGTAAGTCATACACTATGAAAAAGGATGATAACCAGAAACAAAAGATAGGTGTGCTTGCTCAAGATATAGAGAAAGTGTTTCCAGAACTTGTATCAGAAAGTAATGGTGTTAAGTCGGTAAACTATCAAGGATTAGTGCCTGTTCTTATCAATGCACTGAAAGAGCAACAAACAGAGATAGATGAACTAAAAGAGATGGTTCAAGCATTAGTGTCAAGTGAATAAAAACCTCAACCAACTTTAATAATCAAGTTATATAAAGTTTGATTAATCAATTGTTTTTCAAAGTTTTATTACTTTTGATTTACAATATATTCAGTTAACTGATTTAAAACTAAATGAAAAAACTCCTCTTACTCTTCGCTTTGCTTATTTTTTTTAGCTCTCTTGGACAAGATGAAAAAAAACAAGGAAAATCAATAACTTATTATGGAAGTGGAGAGGTTTGGAAGAAAACAAACTATGTAAATGGGAAAAAACAAGGAAAAGAAATAACTTATTATGGAAGTGGAGAGGTTTGGAAAAAAACAAACTATGTAAATGGGAAAAAACAAGGAAAAGAAATAACTTATTATAAGATTGGAGAGGTTATGTTTAAAACAAACTATGTGAATGGGAGATTGCAAGGAGAATATTTTTGGTATTCTAAAAGTGGAGATGTTATCTCTAAAGTAAACTATGTTGATGGAAAAAAACAAGGAGAATCAATAACTTATTATGTAAGTGCTTACACTTTAACGACCTCGGGAAGTGCAGAGGTTAGGAAAAAAGGAAACTATGTAAATGGGAAATTACAAGGAGAATATTTTTGGTATTATAAAAGTGGAGAGGTTAAGAAAAAAGGAAACTATGTAAATGGGAAATTACAAGGAGAATATATAGAATATTATGAAAGTGGAGAAATAAAAGAAATCAAGAGTTACAAAGATGATGTGTTAATTGAAGATTAACTCCTAACTCAACCTAACTTCACAAACTGTAATCCTAACTAAATGAGAAAAGATATTTAAATGACTAAAAAGACTTATAATATATTAGGATTTCTAATCGGTGGTCTCGTGATTATTGGTGGAAGATATATTGGTTTAAGCCTTTTGGAACGCATTATTGCATTCATTCTTTTTGGCGGGTTATTGGAAATAATCTATAGGAAAACTAAAAATGAAAAAAAATGAAAAAAATAGCTACTCTTTTATAAAAAGTAGCTACTTTAACCTGTATACTGCTTGTGGAGAAGATCGGATTCGAACCGACGACCTCTTGACTGCCAGTCAAGCGCTCTAGCCAACTGAGCTACATCCCCTTAACTTAATTTATCTTTTTAAGGTTAAAAGACATTAAAGAAAATACTGTTACAAACTTATAATATTATTAGCAGTTATTTGGCACTCTTGTTGCGCTAATTTAATTAAATACAGCTTTTAGTTGTTTTCCCTGCAGGATAAAGCTACTGCGCTATCTAAGGCCAATTTTAAAAAAACCCAACAGAACTTACTATTGGTATATTTTTATTAGTTTTATAATACAATTTAAAATCAATTAAATAACCATAACATGAAATACTTTATACTCGCATTTAAAAATTGGAACAAATTCAAAGGCAGAGCCAATCAACCAGAATTTTGGTATTTTACCCTTTTTTACTTTATAGTAGGTACAATTTTATATTATATTGATCTTTCATTTTTGGGCTATAACCCTGTGGACCCGGCCTCAATTGGAGTTTTACAATCAATATTTGGCTTAGTGGTTTTAATCCCATTTTTATCTTTGACTATTAGACGCTTACACGACGTTAATAAAAATGGATGGAATATGTTGTGGATTTTTACTATTATTGGTGCTCCCTATGTTCTTTATTTAAACATTATAAAGGGAAGCAAAGAAGATAATTCTTATGGCCCTCCATCAAAAATATAAATCAGATCATTAAGGCTAAAACAAAGCAATTAATTTAAAACTGTTTATGTTGGGTCCAAATCGATTCAATGAATCATCGTCAAAGTCGCTGTTTAATATTTAGAATAAACAGCCTGCCTGAAAGCCTTTTGAATGTCAAAAGAAAATTCTCTGGCGCGTGTCATAAACAATCCGAAAAGCTGCTTCTCGGGGTCAATCCAAAAATGTGTGTTGTGGTAGCCAGACCACCCAAAAATTCCTTTGGATGAATTTGTGTCATCCAATTCTGGTTTATCCAAAACAAAGAGTGAAAAACCATAATAAAATGGACTCCCCAAGTTTATAAATTCATTGGGTTCATCCTCCGAATATTTTGAGGTCATCATCTCAATACTCGAAGGAGAAATGATTTGTTTGTCATTGAAAGTCCCATTATTAAGCAACATCTTACAAAAATTTGAATAGTCTTTCATTGTAGAAACAAGGCCTTCACCTCCAAAATAAGCGCGGTTGTTGATGTCATAACTCATCTCATCAAGTAAGTTTGTAAACCCTTTTAAAGCATTGCTGTTTATAAAAAGGGGCTGGAACCTTGCTCTTTCTTCATCGGTAAGGTAGAATTTGGTGGCATTCATTTCTAAAGGCTCAAAAATTGTTGCTTTCAAATATTCATAAAATGACTGGCCAGAAACTACTTCAATAACCCGTCCTAAAATCGCTTGATTTATCCCGTATACATAATCGGTTCCCGGTTCAAATTCAACGGGGTGTTTGGCAACATCATTGACAAAATCGATAAGATTATCATATTTAACGGTACTTGTAAACCAATGTGGGTTTGCATAATACGTATAACCCGACCGGTGAGTCATCAAGTGAATAAGCTTCAAAGAATTCTCGCAAAAATAAATTTCACCATTTGAATCCTTACACTTTAAGTTTTCAAAGGCGGGAATATAATCTGAAACGTCATCATTAAAATCAATACGGCCTTTCTCAAACAAGGTCATGGCAGCAACAATCGTAATGGGTTTGGACATGGACCATATCGGAAAGATTGTACGGTCTGTGATGTCCTTATCGCCAGGCTTTTTAGAATTAAATATATGATTGTAAACCACCTCGCCGTCTTTATAAACCAATGCAATATTAGACCCTGTTTGTTCTGAATCAATCAGGTTTTTTTGGAATTCTAAGATGGGGTTTTCTTGAGAGCGGCAGCCAAGGCTTGAAAGAAATAAGAGGAAAATTAAAAGATAATGTTGCATTGTTGACTGAGTTGTAATGAGTTTTATTGCGAAATTAAAGAAAGTTGAAGACTTTGAAAAACTTAACAGCTACAAAGGCCTTATTCATCTTTGTTGTGAAGCATGTATTGCTGATTCAGTATTTTTTTTTAAATTGTAAAAAACAATTTAAATCTTTTGTGAAATGAAAAAACTGCTGCTTACTTTTGCGGTCATCCTTATGGCGGCCTGCAACAAAAACAATACTGAAAAACCCGCCACAGTGGGCGAATGGTATGCCACTGAAATGGCTGGAAAATCCTTTAAATTAGGGAGTCAAAAGAATATTGATTTGATAAAACAAGCAGGTAAATATTACAATGCAATGGACGCCAAAAATCTTGCGGCCATGTTTTCAGAGACTGCCAAAATATATGCCCACACTGGAGAGATGCTGGAAGTAAGTGAAGGGCTTTATAACGACTACTTTGCAAGTCTAGATTCCTTGTCTTGGGAGCCTAAAGGCATCTCCACACAAACGCTTGAGGACGACTCCATTGCAGTGGTATCCATCCCCTCAGATGACAGCCGTTATTTTAAAGATGGAACCGTTGAAGAGGCTTTGTTGTTTGAACGTTTTTGGATTGTTGATGGCAAAATTCAAACCATTGTACAATACAAAAGAGAAGTTGGAAAAAACT
Source organism: Flavobacteriaceae bacterium (assembly GCA_002709185.1). The sequence goes on along the minus strand of PAQB01000039.1, from coordinate 3,578 downwards.
ACGAGGAATTTAAGTTTTAAACCAGCCACTCAACCTTTAAAGCCACATCCATTCGTTCTTTTACAGCAAGTGTCGTGTGGTCAAATTTCCCCATATACATAAACCCTAAACAGCGCTCGTCTGCATTCAAATCAAAAAATGAATGCATCTGTTTTGTATATTGGGGACTGCTCCAATAGCATCCAATTTTTTGATCGACGCAACTGAGCCAAATGTTTTGAACTGCCATGGCCACAGCGGCAACCTCTTCCCATTCGGGGATTGAAACCGCAGTGCTTCGCTTCATAAAAATACCTAAAATACAATTGCTTAATCGACATTTTTCGAGTGTTTTTTTTTGCTTGAAATCGGCTCTTGGTTCATCTGGATTGTGCGCTTCTATGGCTTGAACCATGGCTTGTCCTAAACGGGCTTTTGCTTTATTTTTATAAACCTTAAAGAACCAAGGTTGTGTCATTTTATGCGTAGGCGCCATATTGGCATTTTCAAGCAATTGATCTAAGGTCGCTTTGTCTATTTCTCCCTTGTTAAATTGGCTTGGATAAACCGCGCGCCTAAAGGCGATGAGCTTGTTGATATCCATAATTGTTTTAATATAGATGTAAAATTAATGTATAGGGCTCACATAAATAATTAAATTTGAAAAAATATCCTGTCCCATAAATAGTTTGACTGACAATGTATTGGCATGTCAAAAGAAAACCTACAGTCTTAAATAGAGTGCATTGAATAAAATAATTGTACTTTTAAGAATTGTTAATAAAAAAACCCTTTTTATGAAAAATTTGAGCCTACTCCTTTTATCACTATGTTTTATTTGTTGTAAATCAACAGAAAAAACAACCACATCTAAAATTGAAATTTACGATGATACGTTAAATTCCATTGTGAATATTGAAGCACAAATTGAAGTTTTAGCAGATTCCATTTCATTGCCGGAAGGACCGGTTTGGGATAAAAAAAACAACTGTTTATTGTTCGTAGACATCCTTAAAAACAAAGTTTTGAAGTGGGATGAAAAAACGGGTGTTTCAGACTACATTACACCGGCTGGTAATACAGGCTATGCCCCCAATTTAGAGGGTGGTATCTTGGGAGCCAATGGGCTTGCTATAAATTCTGAAGGCACGCTCATACTATGCCAACACGGGGACAGAAGGTTAGCAGCAGTTGAAAAAATTGAAGGCGTGACGGCCACTTTTGAAACATTAATTGATCACTACCAGGGCCTGCGTTTTAACAGCCCCAACGATTTAACCCTCGCCGAAGATGGAACGGTCTTTTTTACGGACCCACCTTTTGGTTTTTTAGATCTTGAAAGTTTCAAGTTTGTGGATACTGAAATAAAAGGCTTGGACTTCAACGGTGTATATAAATTCAACCCAAAGAATAAAGAAGTATCATTGGTAACCAATGCCATTGATTTGCCAAATGGCACTGCATTATCACCAGATCAAAAAACACTTTATGTCAATAAAATGGGCATGCTTGATAAGCAGCCTAAAATCATAAAAATTGATCTCGAAACACAAAAGCTAGAAACCCTTTTTGATGGGGCAGAATTGGCCAAAACATACGACGGGAACTTTGATGGCATGAAAGTCCACAGCTCTGGGCTTATTTTCACGTCAGGTCCAGGCGGGCTTTTAATTGTTTCGCCTCAAGGTAAATTGATGGGGAAAATCGATTTTGGACACATTACCAATTGTGCTTTTGATGCCGATGAAAATTACCTCTACGCAACCGGCTTTGTTTCTAATCCAAAAGTATTCCGAATCAAATTAAAATAAACACTTGATGGCTAAAATCCGTTTTTCTTCAAACATTAAAGCGCCAAAAAAACTCATTAAGTCATTCACGCTACTAATGATTGCATTACTTTTTACGGTCTTTTGCTGCACGACCGATGAAGGCGCTACGCTTTGTATTGTTGAACATAATTTGGAAACAAACGCGGCTGAAAATGTGACCGCTAATTCGGCCCGCTTATCAGGTAGTATTGGCATCGTTTCTGAGAATTGCGATATCCCGCTTGGTGCGCATCAAGGCTTTGTGTATGCCACCGGCAGTATGCCCAATATAGATGATAATTTAATTACAGTTAATGCGGGAGATATAAGCGCTTCCCTGAACGGCCTCAATCCTGAAACAACCTATTATGTAAGAACCTTTATTGCAAACTCCATAGGGGAATACTATGGGAACGAGATTAATTTTACAACCACTGCAACAGGGACAAACTAATCACGGCTCAAATACACAAGAGGCAAAACCGTAAAATCGTAAAAATCACAGCTTTTGGTTTTAAAGTCAACGCTATCTAACAAACAAATCAACCGGCTGGCCATACCGGCCATTATTGCGGGTGTTTCCGAACCAATTTTATCACTAACAGATGCTGCCATTGTTGGGCATATGCCTTTAAATGCGACTGTTTCTCTAGCAGCGGTCGGCATTGTTTCTTCTTTTTTATCCATGCTTATTTGGGTGTTAGGACAATCTCGTTCAGCCATTTCTTCAATTATTTCCCAATACCTTGGCGCAAACAAACTCAAAGAGGTGAAAAGCCTTCCGGCGCAAGCCATTGCCATCATTCTGATCTTAAGCGTTTTGATTTGCGCAGCTACCATTCCTTTTAGTGCGGCGATTTTTAAATTTTATAACGCTTCGGGGGTGCTATTGGATTATAGCGTTGACTATTATAAAATTCGGATCATTGGTTTTCCATTCACCCTCTACACATTTGCTGTTTTTGGGGTATTTCGAGGACTACAAAACACTTACTACCCCATGGTGATTGCCATCATTGGGACCGCTATAAATATTGTTTTAGACCTTGCATTGGTCTATGGAATTACAAATGTTATAGCACCGATGAACCTTAAGGGTGCCGCCTTGGCAAGCGTTTTGTCTCAAGCCCTGATGGCAGTTATGGCGACCGCACTGGTGTTAAAAAACACACCCATTACTTTAAAAATTAAAGGTCCTGTAAACAAAGAACTACCAAAATTTTTAATGATGATTGGCAATCTAATTCTACGAACGCTTGCGCTTAACCTCGCCCTTTACTTTGCTACAAGTTTTGCAACGGGCTACGGCACTAACTACATTGCCGCCTATACCATAGTCATCAATTTATGGTTTTTTGCAGCTTTTGCTGTAGATGGCTATGCCAGTGCTGGAAATATTTTGTCTGGTAAACTTTTCGGGGCTAAACAATTTGAAACTTTGGTTGAGTTAAGCCAACGGCTCACAAAAAAAGCGCTCATCGTGGGGCTCTTAATGGCTGGATTAGGAGGGCTATTTTACAAATCTGTAGGAGCAATGTTTACATCAGACCCGAATGTTTTAGCGGATTTTTACGAGGTGTTTTGGATTGTTTTAGCCATGCAGCCCCTCTGTGCAATTACTTTTGTATTTGATGGCATCTTTAAAGGGCTTGGAAAAATGAAAGCCTTGAGAAACGTATTGTTTGCTGCCACTTTTTTGGTGTTCATCCCTGCCCTACTTTTGGGGCATTATTTAGAGCTCAAGTTGCACGGGATACTGTGGGCGTTTACACTGTGGATTATTGCCAG
>PAQB01000038.1 GCA_002709185.1 Flavobacteriaceae bacterium | reverse complement strand
TTGTAAAAGTGAAACTTGGAGGTGGCACTGCAAAAATTAAAAAACAGCATGCCAAGGGTAAAATGACCGCACGGGAACGTATTGACTATCTTTTAGATTCTAAGTCTAAGGCCTTGGAGATAGGAGCTTTTGCTGGTGACGGTATGTACGAAAAACACGGTGGCTGTCCCTCAGCAGGGGTGGTTGTTAAAATAGGTTACGTTTCAAGACGCCTATGTGTTATTGTCGCCAATGATGCCACTGTAAAAGCAGGGGCATGGTTTCCCATTACTGCTAAAAAGAATTTGAGAGCACAAGAAATTGCCATTGAGAATAAACTTCCCATACTTTACTTAGTGGACTCTGCAGGCGTTTATTTACCTATGCAAGACGAAATATTCGCTGATAAAGAGCATTTTGGCCGTATATTTAGAAACAATGCCCAAATGAGTAGCATGGGCATTACACAAATTTCAGCCATTATGGGCAGTTGCGTGGCTGGAGGGGCCTATTTACCTATTATGAGTGATGAGGCTATAATTGTAGATAAAACAGCCAGTATTTTTCTTGCAGGCAGTTATTTGGTCAAGGCAGCAATAGGAGAAAACATTGACAACGAAACCCTTGGAGGTGCAACCACCCATTGTGAAATTAGTGGAGTTACAGATTACAAAGCTAAAAATGATAAAGATGCGCTGGATAAAATAAAAGCCACTATGGCTAAAATTGGAGCGGCTCAAACTGCAGGATTCAATAGAGAAAAGGCGGTTGAACCAAAAGAAAACCCAGACGCTATATTTGGGATTCTTCCCCACTCTAGAGCGGACCAATACGATACCTATGAAATTATCAAACGCTTGGTCGATAAGTCTGAATTTGAAGAATACAAAGCAGGCTATGGTAAAACAATCATTACAGCTTATGCTCGCATTGATGGTTGGGCCGTTGGTATTGTTGCAAATCAACGTAAGTTAGTAAAAACTAAAAGTGGTGAAATGCAATTTGGTGGGGTCATCTACAACGACAGTGCTGATAAGGCAACCCGTTTTATAGCGAATTGCAATCAGAAAAAAATTCCACTGGTGTTTTTACAGGACGTAACCGGATTTATGGTTGGCAGCAAAAGTGAACATAGTGGTATCATCAAAGATGGCGCTAAGATGGTCAATGCCGTTAGCAACTCCGTGGTACCTAAATTTACTGTGATCATTGGAAATAGTTACGGAGCTGGAAATTACGCCATGTGCGGCAAGGCTTATGATCCAAGACTGATTGTCGCATGGCCAAGTGCTGAACTTGCGGTAATGAGTGGCAACAGTGCTTCTAAAGTGTTATTACAAATTGAAACTGCAGCTCTTAAAAAACAAGGGCAAAAAATCACAGAACAACAAGAAGCTGAATTGCTTTCCAATATCAAGGAAAAATACGATGCGCAGGTCTCCCCCTATTATGCAGCCGCCCGACTTTGGACAGACGCAGTGATTGATCCATTGGAAACACGCAACTGGATCAGCATGGGTATTGAGGCAGCCAATCACGCTCCAATTGAAAAAGATTTCAATTTTGGACTAATTCAAGTTTAACAACTCTAAAGTTTTTTGACGTTGTATTTTCCCGGAGCGTGTTTCTGAAAAAACAGGAACGAAATAAATGTTTTTGGGGCGTTTTATGGGATCTATTTGATGCCAATCAAGTTCTAATTTCTTTACTTCCCCTTCAATAATCAATACCACCTTTTGGCCGAGGGTTTCATCCGTTAAAGCGGCAATAAAAAACCGAACTTTAAGTTGTTTTTGAAGTTCTTTCTCAAGCCGTTCTGGATGAATTTTCACGCCGCCCGAATTGATGACATTATCATAGCGACCCAACCATTTAAAAGTCGTGTCCGAAACAATTGAAACCACATCGTTAGTGGTTAATGTTTCAGTGCTAAGTTGGGGAGCTGAAACGACAAGACAGTCGCGCTCGTCCTGAGTGACTTCGATTCCTGGTAAGACCTCGAAAAAAGATTTCCCCAACGACAAGTTCTTAGCCGCAATATGACTCACCGTTTCGGTCATGCCAAAGGTTTCAAATACAGTTGTGGTGTGCCCCTTTAATTTTAAAGCCAATGCCTCTGATACACTGGCACCTCCCACCAAAAGGGTTTTGATTTGATTGATTTTTGAAATTGAATTTTGAAGTTGTAGGGGCACCATGGCTGAAAAATCATAAAACTTTTCAGATAAATGCTCCAAGGGATATGATGAAGGTTCAATGACATCTAATTTTAAACCTAAAACCCAAGCGCGAACAAACATCATTTTACCAGCGATAAATGAAAACGGCAAACAACAAAGCGCTGAATCTCCAGCAACTAAACCAAAAAAAGTTGCGGTTGCTTTCGCAGAATTAATAAACGAAGCTTTGGGAATACGAATTACTTTTGGAGTTGATGTGGTTCCGGATGTTTGTATGGCAATAAAATCAATGTCGTTTACCCATTCGAGAATGAAGTTTCCAAGTTGAATTTCATTTTGTGAACCATTGGCCACATGATTGAATGCTAAGTTTTTTATGGATTTAGCATTATAGCGTCGACCATTGATCTCAAAGGACGTATGGGGTGTATTATGATTAGGCGTGTATTCCAAATGAACGCTAATTAATCATTGACTACCTTACCAAATAATTTTTCTTTCCAATCAGACCAATTGTATTTTTTTGAAAATACGTATAAAACCACAGGGTAAACGATAAAAACAGGGATAAATACTTCAAAACCAGCCATTGTTGGCTCGGAGATATCTTTAAATACAGAATTGGTTTGAAAAGCAGTCCAATCGGCAGTAATTAATAACGAAGCCACTAAATTATTAGCAGCATGAAATCCTAAAGCGAGTTCCAAACCTTCGTCCATCAATGTCATAATGCCCAGTAAGAAACCAGTTCCAATGTAATGAACCAAAAGAATGTAACCTAACTTTTCAATTTCGGGATTAGCCAAATGCATTGCACCAAAAACTACTGATGTTAATACCAATGGAACCCAACGGTTTTTTGCCAAAATACCCAGACCTTGCATCCAATAGCCTCTAAACAGATACTCCTCAAAACTCGTTTGCAAAGGAATTAAGAGAGCGGCAATCAAGACAAGAATTAAAAATGGAACCAATTGAAAATTAAACTCATAATTTTCGGGGTTAGAAAAATACTCGACGCCAATAAAACCAATGGTAATGGTACCCCAAAAAATAAATGCAAACCAAAACCGACCCCAGTCAATTTTCTCTCTTGAAGTGGTCAAACTGACCAAGCTTTGTTTATGTATGACCTTCACAGTAAAAAATACTGCTACTAGGCCTCCTGCATAGGTCAATAGCATTAGAAATAAACTTAAATTTGAATCCAATATTCCCATCAACTCATATGGGTCATCAATAGCAGCCACGCTGTCGTTTCCTAGTGATTCCATAACAATCGCTATAGTCAATGGAATTTGACCCAAAACAATCCCCACAACAACGATGAGAAGTCCAACTAAGTAAAGCCACCAATCATTTTCTATTTTAAAAGCCTGTTTTATATACATAATTTAAAAATTTAATTTCCATTTATTCGAAGGATCATATGACAACCTTCCGTTTATTATTTTCAAGGGTGAGACCAAGTTATTGGTAAACAAGGCTCCTGTACCCAATCCTTGCGGACGATGTACGTCCAATTGGTAAGTCCATTGTGCAATGGCATTTAAACCAACATTGCTCTCTAATGCACTTGTTATCCACCACCCTATCGAATGGGATTCTGCCAAATCAATCCAGGACTGACTACCAGAAAAACCACCAACAAGTGTCGGTTTTAGTATGATGAATTGGGGATTTATTGTTTGTAGCAGATAATTGCGTTTTGTTACATCATGAATCCCAATTAATTCTTCATCCAATGCAATTGGCAAGGGTGAATGTGCACAAAGTTCAGCCATGGCTTCAATTTGGCCTGAGCCAATGGGTTGTTCTATGGAATGAAGTTGTAAATCGGAAAGACGTTTTAATTTTTCTAGTGCTTCATCCGTTGAAAAGGCACCATTGGCATCAACACGGATTTCTATGGTATTGGCGTCATATTCTTCTCTAATGGATTGAAGTAGTTTGAATTCAGTATCAAAATCGAGGGCACCAATCTTAATCTTTATACAATCAAAACCAGAAGAAATTTTTGAATGAATTTGAGATTTCATAAAATCTATATTTCCCATCCAAACCAAACCATTGATTGGAATTTCTGCTTGCCCTTCTGAGAATTTTGAAGGAAATAAAACAAAAGATTTATCGGCGTTAAAATCTAAAAAGGCGGTTTCCAAACCAAATTGAATGGCTGGGAATTCTGACAATTCTTCCAACAGGGCTTCTTGACCTAATTTGATATTTTCACAAACCCAATCCAGTTTATCTGCGAAGTCAGGTCGATCATCACAGCTCAAGCCTCTGAACATGCCACACTCACCAATACCCATTTGATTGGCATCTTGTATCTTAAGAAACCAAGTGTCCTTGGAGGTTAGCACCCCTCTGGAGGTACCACTGGCTTGTTTAAACTGCAGTTGGTATTTAAAAAAGGTAGCCTTCATTATTCGTTAGGAAAGTTGTTGCAATTGTTCAATCACCAGTACAGAAGCGAACAATAGAGACATCGCAAATGTTGATAGGGCCACCAACTTAAGATGAGGGTCAAATCGCTTTGGATTTTTGATACCATAGACAATTTTTAGATGAATCAATAGAGGCGCAAAAGCAACCCAACTGAAAAGCATTAAATAAGAAAAAGACATAATGCTTTGAAACGCAATCATGAGCCCGATCGCCGAAAGGATCAATAAAAAATGGTATATCTTAGAATTTTTACGCCCCATATAACCTGCAAGGGTATATTTATTTGATTTTTTATCAGACTCTAAATCTCGCATATTGTTTAGATTCAAAACAGCGGCACTTAAAAGTCCAACTGCAGAGGCAGGTAACAAGAGCCTAATATCAATTTGCTTTGAAAATAAAAAGAAAGTGCCAAAAACACTCAACAATCCAAAAAACAAAAATACCATCAAATCTCCCAAGGCTCTATAGCCATAAGCAGCATTACCAACTGTGTAAGAAATTGCTGCCCATATTGATAGACCTCCTAAGATTAAAAAGATTATGGAAGTAATTAAATGCGTAACGCCAAAAGAAACCCAGATCAATGCAGTGGCTAAGCCAATGCTTATGAGGGTGTTTAAAATAACTGCAAGTCGCATTTGCTTTGGGGTGACAGCACCACTCTGTATTGCCCTTTCAGGGCCAATACGAGAATGATTGTCGGTGCCTTTGATGCCATCACCATAATCATTTGCCAAATTGGACAATATTTGAAAACTTAAGGTGGTTAAAATAATGAGTGTAAAAATCAAACCATCAAAAAAACCTAGAAAATATGCATAGCTAGATCCGACCAATGCACCAGAAATTGAGAGTGGTAGCGTTCTTAGCCGTGATGCAGATATCCAAGTCTTTAAAGTTGCCATCTTAAGGAATCCATTTTTTATTAAAATTGGGAGGACGCTTTTCCAAAAACGCATCGCGTCCTTCTTTGGCCTCATCTGTCATATAAGCCAATCGTGTAGCCTCACCAGCAAAAACTTGCTGCCCAACCATACCGTCATCCGTTAGATTCATGGCAAACTTTAGCATTTTAATCGAAATTGGGGATTTCTGTAAAATTTCTTGTGCCCACTTAAAAGCGGTAACTTCAAGCTCATCATGGGGAATAACCGCATTAACCATGCCCATTTCGTAGGCCTCTTGAGCGCTGTAATTTCGTCCCAAAAAGAATATTTCTCGAGCTTTCTTTTGACCAACCATTTTAGCCAAATAGGCCGAGCCGTATCCGCCGTCAAAGCTGGTAACATCGGCATCTGTTTGTTTAAAAATGGCATGTTCTTTACTGGCAAGTGTTAAATCACAAACTACATGTAAGCTGTGACCACCTCCAACAGCCCAACCAGGGACAACTGCAATAACAGCTTTGGGCATAAAGCGAATCAGGCGTTGAACTTCTAATATATTTAAACGGTGATAGCCATCTTTACCAACATAGCCCTCATCCCCTCTTGATTTTTGATCTCCACCACTGCAGAATGAATATATACCATCTTTTGATGAAGGACCTTCAGCACTTAACAAAACAACTCCAATAGAAGTGTCTTCATTGGCGTCTTGAAAGGCTTTTAACAACTCAAAAGTTGTTTGGGGTCTAAAAGCATTGCGAACATCCGGTCTGTTGAAAGCAATCCGGGCTACACCTTTACACTTTTTGTATGTAATGTCTTCAAAATTCAGGGCTGTTTTCCAGTTGATTGCACTCATAGCTTTATTTTAAATAAATTCCATCAGATTCCAAGCGGATGAGTCGCTTTTTGTATAAGGCGCCTACTGCTTTTTTAAAACTCTTTTTACTCATTTGCGCAACTGACTTTATGGCTTCGGGGGCAGATTTGTCAGTAACATTTAAAAACCCGTTATGATCAGTTATTATGTCTAATAATGCCTTGGCGGTGGGTTCAATATTTCTATAGCCCATTTTCTGAAGACTGACATCAATTTTATTACCAGGCCTAATTTTTTTAACAATGCCTTTTAATCTATCGCCAATACTCAGGTCTTTAAAAATTGCATCTTTGAAAATCAGTCCTAAATGACAGTTATTCACAATGACATTCATGCCTAATTCAGAAGGATGTGAGACAATTAAATCCACTTCATCGTAGAGCTGGACACTCAGTTCTGAATTGTCAAGAAAGCGGTTTGTTTTACTGGAGGCCACGAGCCGATCTGTCTTTTCATCCAAATAACAATGAACCAAATACCAACCTCCTTTTTTCATTTTAAAAGCTTGCTCTTTAAACGGACAAAATAACTCTTTGACCAAGCCCCAATCTAAAAAGGCACCATATTCATTTACAGCATTGCAACGAAGTAACGCAAATTCACCCTTTTGAATGTAAGGGGCATCAGTAACGGCAACCAAGCGTTCTTCATTGTCTAAATAAACGAAAACCTCAAGCACATCGTCGATTTCAAAAGCATCAGGAACATAGCGATTGGGCAGCAATACTTCATTGTCTTCTGAATCTCCCAAAAACAAGCCTGGATCTGTATCTCTTAGGATTCTTAAAGCGTTATAACGACCGATCACAATCATTGTGCAAAGGTAAGCATATTCATTCTAATAATTACTTTCGAAAAGCCTTCAGAAAGTTAAAGTTTTTACTAATTTTGCAAGGATGAAAAAATTTATTCTTCTCATAAATTGTAAAGACCAGTCTGGAATCATTGCAGCGACCACAAATTTCATTTTGAAATGCGATGGAAATATCACTTATGTGGACCAACACGTAGACCACCAAGAAGGGGTGTTTTTTATGAGACTCGAATGCACATTAAACAATGTCGAAATTCAAAAAGAAGATTTTGTGAAATCTTTTAACACGGATGTAGCTCATAAATTTCAAATGGATTGGAGACTTTACGACTCTGATTCCATTTTAAAAATGGCGCTATTTGTGTCAAAATACGACCATTGCTTATATGATATTTTAGGGCGATTTAAATCTGGAGAGTTAAAAGTTGATATTCCTTTCATTGTAAGTAACCACAAAGACTTAGAGCCCATTGCAGATAGCTTTGGTATCCCATTTTTTCACGTTCCAACCTCGGCCGAAACCAGCGATAAAGCCCAGCTACGACATCTTGAATTATTAAAAAAATACAATATTGATTTCATTGTGTTGGCACGCTATATGCAAATCATACCAAAGGATATCATTGCAGTTTATCCCTTTAAAATCATCAATATTCACCATTCATTTTTACCCGCATTTATTGGTGCAAAGCCCTATCACTCCGCGTATAAACGCGGAGTAAAAATTATTGGGGCAACCTCACATTATGTTACCGCTGAATTGGATGCAGGTCCTATTATTGAGCAAGACGTCGTTCGCGTTTCACATGCACACAGTATCAAAAATTTAATTGCCAAAGGACGGGATTTAGAAAAAATCGTACTGGCAAATGCTGTCAAGCATCATATCGACCAAAAAGTATTGGTTTACGGAAACAAAACAGTGGTCTTTTCTTAAGAATCTAATTCTGAAATACCGACTCTTTACCAAAATGTTTGGTCAATAAATAATAAACTACTGCTCGGTATTTATTGCGATTAGACTGGCCGTAAACATCTATCACTGTATTGATAGCAGTATTGAGATCTGGGGTATCATGGAGACCCAATTTCTTAATTAAAAAATTATTTCTTATTGTTTTTATTTCTGATGGATCAGAAGCCGAAACAGTACTGGCATCTTTGTTGTAAATGGATGGTCCACAAGCAATAGTAACCTTTGTTAACAAATCCATTTCAGGATTAATTTTGCATTTTGTTTTTAAATCTGTGGCATATTTTTCTATCAATTCTTCTCTTTTATTCATAGTGTTTGGGTTATGTTACATAAATAATAGGCTCAAAAAAGCCTTTCAGAAACATAGACACAGAATAATTCAAAAAGTCACGGTTTTTATAAAATTATTTAAGGGCATCAAAGTAAGCCAATAAAATTTTACTATTGTCTTCGGAGGGGGTGAAAACCTCTAACAATTGAGGTGAGTTTGATGCCTTAAAAAATACAGGTAAAGCTTTTGATAAGCTTTCTACTGAATTTGCAGTATGATAATCAAATCTAAAATCTTTTGCCAATCCCTCGGCACTGCGACCGTGTTTGGTTTCGAAATAAGTCCTGAAGAGTTTTGAATTGTCATTTCCAGGTAAAATTCTAAAAATACCACCCCCATCGTTATTGATAATTATCATTTTAAAATTATTGGGGATGTACTTGTTCCACAACCCATTCGCGTCATAGAAGAAGCTCAAGTCTCCTGATATAAGTAAGGTGGGAAGTTCTGAAACAATAGCGGCGCCAACAGCAGTACTTGTAGAACCATCAATGCCACTAGTGCCTCTATTACAAAACAAGGTAATAGAACTATCAAATTCAAACAATTGCAAATAACGTATGACAGAGCTGTTTGCGGATTGTACCATGTAAGACTTTGGAATGGCAGTAGATATCAATTCAAATGCTTTGAAATCACAAAATGGTATGGTGCTTAAATAGGAATAATGAGCTTTAAGACGCTTATATTTAACGGCCTGCCAAAATTCAAAATAAGTACTTGGTGTTAAAGCAATCGATTTATACAATTGATTCAAAAATATATTAGGATTACACTTAAAATGTTTTGAAAGACTAAAAAACGTGTCATTGGCATTGTTAGGGTCTACATGCCAATGGTGCTTTGGTTTATAAGTTCTCAAAAATGCTTTGATTCTTTTGGAAATAATCAAACCGCCAAAAGTTAATAATATATCAGGTTGCAACGCTTTAAGTCCGACAGGATCCAAAGGGGTAATCAATTGATCAATAAAGGGGAAAAATCGAGGATGGTGCAAGTTTGAAGTCGTTTCTGTAAGTACGATGACAGAGGGGTCATTTGCCAGTTTTTCAATCATTTCAGCATCAATAGTATTTGGCCTATTTACGCCTACAAGTACAAGCTTTCGTTTACCCTTTTGCCAAGCCCTCAAATTTGAAGCACTGAGTTTGATAGCGGCTAATGTTTTTAGGTTTTTAGTCGAAATTTGTTGGAAATCAAGTGCAGTTACGGTTTCGTATAGAGGCTCCTCAAAAGGGACATTAATGTGCACTGGCCCCATTTTATTTAAGCCAGTATCTAATGCTTTTAAAATTAATCTTTGAGCCTTAATTTCTGTTGATTTAAAACTGCTGAAATATCTTTTTTTTGGAATTTTCAAATTGGCTTCGAAAAGCACATGGGCTCCAAAAGCGTTCGGTTGAATAATTGTCTGACCATCCCCTATATTGATAAGGTTTTCTGGACGGTCTGCCGAAATAACAACCAATGGAATACCTGTATAAAAGGCCTCAGCTACCGCAGGATAATAATTTAGAAGGGCACTTCCAGAAGTACAAACCACTGCAACTGCTTCCGAAGTTTGTTGGGCTATACCCAAGGCAAAAAAACCAGCAGAACGTTCATCAACAATACTGTAACATTTAAAAAAGGGATTGTTTGTAAATCCAATGATCAAAGGGGCGTTTCGACTTCCTGGGGAAATCACAATGTGCTTGACTTCCCTTGCTTTACATAGTTGAACAACGCATTGTGCTAAAGTTTGTTTTGGATAAATCATTAGGCCACAAAGGTATTGATTTTAGATATTTAAACCTTAATGAAAATATAAATTTTGAATCTTAAAATACAGATTTTAGGGTTTGAATCTTAGCTTCAGTCTCCTCCCATTCATTATCGGGATTTGATTTTTCGGTAATGCCACCACCCGCATAAAGTTTAGCTGTATTTCTGTCGATTTGCATACAACGCAAATTAACCACTAAATTGGCATATTGAAGTTTGGGGTTGGAATGATGTCTAATTTCGCCTAAAAAGCCTGAATAATAGCTGCGATCGATAAGCTCATACTCATTTATGAAAGCCATTGCCGCTTTTTTTGGGGTTCCGCAAACAGCCGGGGTTGGATGCACATCATTAAGAAGCGCTTTAAATCCGTTTGGTGTTGCCTTTAAGGTGCCTGAAAGTAGGGTTTGCAAATGCAATAATTTACCTGCTCTAATTGTTTCAGGCTTAGAGGTATTTACAAATTCTAAATGCGGATTTAAAGACCTTTTTAGATAATTTGTTACGATGGCTTGCTCTTCAAAATTTTTCACATCCCACTTCACTTCTGTTGAGCCTTTAAATCTTTGTGTACCCGCTAAGGCAGCGGATTGAAGCTCATGGCCTTCAATTTTTATAAGGGATTCAGGTGAAGCGCCCATCCATATCCCTGTTTTGGGATGAAACCAAAAATAGGTGTAGGCCTCGGGGTAAGCTTTGACAACAGAATAAAACAATTCTAAAACGTTGATATTTAAAAATTCTATTTCAGCGGTGCGCGCTAAAACCACTTTTTCCAAAGTTTTTTCTTGAATGAATTGAATGGCTTTTTTGATTAAATTTTTATGAACTTCTGCATTGGATTTCGAATTTTGAGAAGATAAAAAAGAAGTTGATTTGCTTTTTAAATTGAATTCCAAAGCTTCAGAAACAGACTCTGGGATTAAATAGGTAAGTTGTTTTTTGAGATTGAAAGGCGCAAATACAAAGCCCGCCTCATTAAATCTTGAAGATTGATAAGATTTTGCATTGGTTTGTAATAATGCTTTAATGGTATTTTTATTAAAATTTGAATACAAAACAAATGGTCTTTGACCAGCCATCTGTAACTTGATTTTTTCAGAAATTGAAGATTTAGGCATTACAATTATTTTGGAAGCCTGATGGTTGTTAATTTACATAAAGTAATGAGTTCGTCCTTTTCATTGGTCACGCGGATACTAAAGACTTGAGTGGTTCGTCCTTTGTGCAAGCACTGAGCAGTGGCATATATAAATCCGTCCTTGACGCTCTTTACATGTTGAGCTGAAATATCAATTCCTCGAACAACATAAGACTCAGTGTCCAAAAAGAAATGCGCCGCAAAACTACCAACAGTTTCCGCTAGAGCTAATGTCGCACCACCATGGAGAACCCCATCCGGTTGGTATACTTTTGGCGTCACTGGCATTTTAGCGACAATAGAATTTTCAGTAGCATCAACAAACTCGATGGACAATGTTTCCATTAAATTGCCTTTGCAAACTGCATTTGCTTTTTGAATTAATTGTTCTTTAGAAAACTTCATCCTTATAAATTTAGGCTAAAATACAAAAAGTAAAAACGGCTTCTTTGCCGCTTCTCGTTAAAATTTGTGTAAAAAAAAGCGCAATTTAAAAATTGCGCTTTTGAGTGTAATTTAAATTGGTATTACAAATTAAGAAGTTTTCTTACATGCTAATGCATATACAACTAAACCAAATCCGATCTTATTGATTGCGTCAGCAATGTTGTAAAGTACTTGCATGTCCAATTCTAATCCGAAGAAAGAACCTGCGTCTCCGTACCATCCAGCAGTACCAGCCATATACCCTACAGGGTAAATAGCCCAACCTACTAGTACGAACCAGCACAACATTTTGTGAGCAGAGGCAACATCACCACCGGCTTCCTTAGCCATTTTTGCTGCACCACCTAACCAAATTTCATAGGCAATAGCAAAGTAAGCTAGTCCAGAGATTGTTCCCCAAATAACAGCGTCTCCACCTGACTCACCTATGTAACCAGTTACTAACATCACTACAGAAAGTAAAATCATTTTCCAAAGCAATGATTTGGTAGCTCCAGCAACTTTGAGTATTAAATAAAATTCAACACACATTAAAGGCACTGTAAGAATCCAATCTACATATCTAAAAGCAGTTACATTATCTAAAGCACCGGCCATAGCGGCATCACGCATATACCAGTAGTGTACTGCAGCGATAAATGTGATTAAACCAGAAACTAAAACGGAAGTTCTCCATTTTTTGTCAAATTGATTTAACGAAAGGAAAAAGAAGGCAGAAGCTGCCATCATAGCCATACATCCTATGAAGAATGTAAAATTCACTGGATCGTTCACGTTACCTGTAACGTCAGCGATAAGTGGTAAGAATAAATTTGTCATCTTTTATAAATTTTTGTTAGTTTTGTTTAAACAAATATATAATTTTTTACACAAATTCATATGTATTCTTATTTTTTTTGACCCTAAATCACGTATTTAACAATTTTTTATGAATATAATTTACAAATTTTCAATCCTATCTAGCTTTTTAGGATTATGGATTACATCCCTTTTGCCAGAGGCTTTTGAGTTAATTTTAGGGTTTATTTTAATTTTTACTTTTGGTATGGTTCATGGATCTAACGATATCATGATTGTTGATAAGCTTTCAAAAAAAACAAATTCAAGCTTTTTTAAAATTTTGTTGACATACCTTTTTGTGGTTACAGCTGCGATTATAATCTTTTATTTTATTCCTGTATTAGCATTGGCGCTTTTCATTCTTCTTAGTGCATACCACTTTGGAGAACAACATTGGGAAGACGCTTTGTCAAATCTCAGCCTGGCACCTCAGAAAATTTTCTTTTTTTGCTATGGTTTGCTGGTTCTGTATATGGTATTCTCGTTTAACATCGAAGCTGTTATTGAAATAGTATATGAAATTACTGCATTGAAAATAAAAAACATTTATGCGCTACAAGTAACTTTAACATTGTTGATGATCTTGTTTCTGATTACAGTTTATGCAATTAACAAAAAACAGATTCCTATCAAATCCGTACTTAAAGAAGTCTTTTCGCTTCTGGTTTTTGCAATTATTTTTAATTCATCTTCTCTCATTTGGGGGTTTACCATCTACTTTATTTTTTGGCATAGTATCCCATCATTACTGGATCAAATTAAGTTCATCTACGGAGATCTAAAGAAAAAAAGTGTTTTGAAATACATCAAAGCTGCACTTCCATACTGGCTGGTTTCACTTGTTGGTATTGCTGTTTTATTTCTCATTTTTAAAGATGAAAAACATTTTCACAGCCTGTTCTTCGCATTTATTGCCGCAGTTACTTTCCCGCATGCGATTGTGATGCTTACAATGTTTTCAAAAAAGAGAGCATAGTTTTAAATAAAAAAAGCGCAATCATTTAGGATTACGCTTTTTTTATTTTGAAAACATTTATTTATTTCACTTCTTCGAAATCTACATCTTCAACATTGTCACCTTCAGCTTGAGCAGACTCTGGTCCACCATCTGGACCTGGAGCGCCATTGGCTTGAGTCGCTTGTTGTGCTTTGTACATATCCTCACTAGCCACTTTCCATGCTTCGTTGATTTTCTCTAAAGCAGGGTCGATAACAGCGAGGTCTTTACTTTCATAAGCTTTCTTTAATTCTTCCAAAGCAGCCTCGATAGGCTCTTTTTTATCATCAGAAAGTTTGTCTCCAAATTCATTCAACTGTTTCTCTGTTTGAAAAATCATTGCATCTGCACTGTTAAGCTTCTCTGCAGTCTCCTTCGCTTTTGCATCTGCATCGGAATTGGCTTCTGCATCACGCTTCATTTGCTCGATTTCTTCTTCTGTTAAACCGGAAGAAGCTTCAATTCGAATGTCCTGAGACTTATTAGTAGCTTTATCGGTAGCAGAAACTTTTATAATTCCATTAGCATCAATATCGAAAGTAACTTCAATCTGGGGTGTACCCCTTTGTGCAGGTGGGATGCCATCCAAATGAAAACGTCCAATGGTCTTATTGTCCGCTGCCATAGGCCGTTCTCCTTGCAGCACATGGATTTCTACGGAGGGCTGGTTGTCAGCCGCTGTAGAAAAAACTTGTGATTTCTTTGTTGGAATAGTTGTATTGGCATCAATTAACTTCGTCATCACGTTACCCATGGTTTCAATTCCAAGAGACAAAGGCGTAACGTCTAACAGCAGTACATCCTTGACATCACCGGTTAAAACCCCACCCTGAATGGCAGCACCTACGGCAACCACCTCATCTGGATTAACACCCTTGTTGGGTTTCTTACCAAAAAATTTCTCAACCGCGTCTTGAACCGCAGGAATACGAGTAGAGCCGCCAACTAGTATTATCTCATCAATATCACTTTTTGAAATCCCCGCGGCTTTCAAAGCAGTTTGACAGGGCTTGATAGTTCTTTTGACCAAATCATCAATCAATTGTTCAAATTTTGAACGAGACAAGGTACGTACCAAATGCTTTGGCCCACTTGCTGTGGCTGTTACATAGGGCAAGTTGATTTCAGTTTGAGAAGAGGATGAAAGTTCAATCTTAGCTTTTTCAGCGGCTTCCTTTAAACGTTGAAGCGCCATTGGATCTTCTCTCAAATCCATATTTTCGTCTTTCTTGAATTCCTCTGCCAACCAGTTGATAATTTTCTCATCAACATCATCACCTCCGAGGTGAGTATCTCCATCTGTCGACAAAACTTCAAAAACACCATCACCAAGCTCTAATATGGAAACATCATGGGTTCCACCCCCAAAATCAAAAACAACGATCGTTTGATCTTTTCCTTTCTTGTCGAGACCATAAGCTAATGCTGCCGCAGTGGGCTCATTAATAATCCTTCGAACTTTTAAACCTGCAATTTCACCCGCTTCTTTTGTGGCTTGACGCTGTGCGTCGTTAAAATAAGCAGGAACTGTGACCACAGCTTCTGTTACTTCTTGATCTAAGAATTCCTCTGCGGTTTTTTTCATTTTTTGTAGGATCATCGCCGATAATTCCTGTGGAGTGTATAAGCGTCCATCAATATCAACACGAGGCGTATCGTTATCGCCTTTAACAACTTTGTAAGGAACACGACCGGCTTCTTTTTTAGATTCCGAAAACTTATTTCCCATAAAGCGTTTTATAGAGTAGACCGTTTTTTGAGGGTTTGTTACTGCTTGTCGTTTGGCAGGGTCGCCAACTTTTATCTCGCCACCTTCAACAAAAGCGATAACGGATGGAGTTGTTCTACGTCCTTCGGCATTGGTGATTACCACAGGTTCGTTTCCTTCCATAACAGATACACAAGAGTTTGTAGTACCGAGATCAATTCCTATAATTTTACTCATAATTTCTTTTATTAATTTTTTGAAATTTTAATTTTGATAGATTAAAGGCAATCTTTGTGCCATGTCATAAAATATGACAAGTTGTCATAATAGTGCCGTTCTTTTTCACTATTTTTACAAAAATTTTTGGTAAAATGTCAAACTCTAAAGAATATAAACGCGTAACGGTCAAATCGCTTGTCGAAATGAAAACTGATGGAGAAAAAATATCCATGCTCACAGCCTATGACTATACTATGGCTAAAATCGTGGATGGGGCTGGAATCGATGTCATCTTGGTTGGAGACTCTGCCAGCAATGTCATGGCTGGTCATGAAACGACACTCCCTATCACATTAGATCAAATGATTTACCACGCCTCATCGGTAGTTCGTGCCATTGAACGTTCACTAGTTGTGGTTGATTTACCTTTTGGGACCTATCAAAGTGATTCAAAAGAAGCCTTACGCTCTGCCATACGCATCATGAAAGAAAGTGGTGCCCATGCTGTTAAGTTAGAGGGTGGTAAGGAAATTAAAGATTCCATAAAAAAAATTCTAAATGCAGGTATCCCTGTAATGGGACACTTGGGGCTTACTCCACAGTCCATATACAAATTTGGCACCTATACGGTTCGTGCCAAAGAAGAGGAAGAGGCGGAAAAACTTCTAAAGGACGCAAAACTCTTGGAACGTTTGGGCTGTTTTGCAATTGTGCTTGAAAAAATTCCGGCTAAGTTGGCAAAAATAGTAGCCGACGAACTCCAAATTCCTGTCATTGGTATAGGAGCTGGTAGTGGGGTTGATGGCCAGGTGCTCGTTTTACATGATATGCTTGGAATGACCCATGAATTCAACCCGCGATTCCTTAGGCGTTATATGAGCCTCTTCGAGTCTATGACCAATGCCATTGGACAGTACATATCGGATATAAAATCTTCTGAATTTCCAAATAATGAGGAACAATACTGATTCATGTCACGAATTGTAACAGATGCATCCAACATACAGCTACTTTATGAAGATAATCACCTGATTGTTGTCAATAAACGTATTGGTGACATTGTTCAAGGAGACAAAACAAAAGACAAGCCGCTTTCTGAAATCTTAAAGGCCCATATAAAACACAAATACAACAAACCTGGGGCGGTATTTTTAGGTGTCACCCATCGCTTAGACCGTCCTACTTCTGGCATCGTTGTTTTTGCAAAGACCTCCAAAGCTTTAAAGCGAATGAATCTGTTGTTTAAAGAAAAGTGCATTCATAAGATATACTGGGCGATTGTTAAAAACAAACCTATCAAATCTAAAGATACTTTGATTCATTGGTTGAAAAAAAATCCAAAAACAAATACAACCAAAGCTTACCCCAAAGAGATTAAAGACAGTAAAAAAGCGATTTTACACTACGAAGTAGTTAAGCAATTAAAAACCTATTCCCATTTGGAAGTCGTGTTGGAAACAGGGAGATCCCATCAAATTAGGAGTCAATTGGCATACATAGGTTCCCCCATCAAAGGAGATTTAAAATATGGTTTTGACAGAAGCAATAAAAACGGAGGGATTCATTTGCATGCAAAATGCATCGAATTTACGCATCCTGTTTCAAAAAAAATGATTAAAATAGAAGCAAGTCCACCAACAGATGTTTTATGGGACAAATGTTCTAAAATAAAAGCCCAATGAAAGACCCGAAACAACTCATACAGTCACATAAAAGCTTTTTTGAAACCGGTAAAACACGTGATATTAGTTTTATTAAGCGTAAGCTTAAGCGCCTCAAAGAAAGTATTATTACCAACGAAGACGCCATACACCAAGCGCTCTACAAAGATTTTAAAAAACCGAAATTTGAAGCCTATATCAGTGAATTTGGCATTCTAATTTCAGAAATAGACATTGTACTCAATAATCTTTCAAAATGGTCTAAACCAAAAAAAGTACGTGCCTCAAAACTTAATTTTCCCTCAAAAGACTTCATCTACAGTGAGCCCTATGGGACTGTTTTAGTGATTGCGCCCTGGAACTATCCATTTCAGCTGGCCATCAGTCCAGTCATTTCAGCCATTGCGGCAGGAAACACCGTGGTCTTGAAGCCAAGTGAGGTGAGCTCACATACCGCAGTAATCATTAAAACGATTTTATCAGAAATCTTTGATAATGCGCACCTTTGTGTTGAGCTCGGAGGCGTTTCAGAAACCACTACACTGTTAAAAGAACGATGGGATTACATTTTTTTTACAGGCAGTGTCGCTGTTGGAAAAATTATAGCAAAGGCTGCAGCCGTACATTTAACGCCTGTAACGCTTGAACTGGGTGGTAAAAACCCTTGTATTGTTGATGAATCAGCTGATATAAAATTAACCGCCAAACGCTTGGTATGGGGTAAATTTTTAAATGCAGGCCAAACCTGTATTGCACCAGATTATATTTTGGCGAACAATCGCATTAAAGCAGACCTTGTTCAACATTTAAAAACAGAAATTTTCGAAGCATATGGAGAAAATCCTGAAATCTCTCCAAATTATCCCCGAATTGTAAATGCAAAAAACTTACAACGCCTTACAGCCATGTTAGAGGATGCTGAGATCCTCGTCGGTGGTAATAGCAACAGCAACGATAATTATTTGGCTCCAACATTGGTAGACAATCCAAAATTGGATTCCAAACTTATGGAAGGGGAAATATTTGGCCCAATTTTACCTGTTTTGGATTACCAAACTGAAAAAGACATTGAGTCTGTTGTGAAGTCCTATGAAAAACCGTTGGGTTTTTATATTTTTTCAAAAAATAAAGCGTTTTGCAATTCTCTTATCCAAAAATACAGCTTTGGAGGTGGCGCAATCAACGACACCATGATTCATTTCGGAAACCCGAGATTGCCCTTTGGTGGGGTCGGAGAAAGTGGCATTGGTGCGTACCGTGGGCATTTTGGTTATGAAACCTTTACGCACAAAAAAGGCATCACAATCAAAGCCAATTGGCTTGACATTCCATTGCGCTATGCGCCCTATAAAAACAAATTGAAGCTTCTCAAAAAAGCCTTTAAATGGCTGGGATAATTAAAATAAATAGCAATAGATATTTCTTATAATATATAATTAAATTACTCATTTTGAGTTCTTTACGAAATTTATATAAAGTAAAAATTTAATATAATATTGTTATATATTTCAATTTTAAAATCGACTAAAAATTTCCCGTTCATGGCATAAAAAAGCCCGTTCATGACATAAATATGCCCGCTTGTTACATAATTTAATTTAAACAACCCACCAGCATTAAATTGATATAATTTTGTCAATCAAATTTATAAACTCAATAAAACCTACATATTATGAAAAAGTTATTATTAGTTGCTTTTAGTTTAGCAACATTTATTACAAATGCCCAAGACATTACATTTGGTGTTAAAGCCGGGGCCAACTTTGCTTCCATTGGTGGAGATGATGGGAAAGATTTAGACGGATTTACTTCGTTTCTTATTGGAGCAACAGTAGAAATCCCTGTTTCAGACACCTTTTCGATTCAACCAGAAGTATTGTACTCTGGTCAAGGATTTACACTAGATGGTATTGTTGAGGATGTTCCCTTGACGAGTGGTGGTGTTGAGGATATTGCCTATGAAACTACTGGTCGCTTTGACTACTTGAACATCCCAATTATAGCTAAATTTTATCTTTCTGAAGGCTTAAGCCTTGAAGCAGGTCCTCAAATCGGTTTTCTTTTAAATTCTAAATATGATGCCGGTGGGATTACCCTTGAGTCTGGTCAATTTGCTGCAGAAACAAACAATTTAATTCGCGAGTCTAATAAAGTTGATTATGGATTTAATTTAGGTGCTGGTTACCAATTAAATTCTGGATTAAATTTCAACATTCGCTATTATTTAGGTTTGGCGGATATTCCAAAGGGAGATACAGACGGCTTTAAAAACAGTGTTTTTCAGGTTGCTGTTGGGTACAACTTCTAATAAATATCCGTATAACTTATATCTATTATGAAAAAATTATTTTTAACTGTCTTTAGTTTGACTGCATTTATTGCAAGTGCCCAAGATTTTTCGTTTGGAATTAAAGCAGGAGCTAATTTCGCTGCTATTGGAAATAGTGATGAACCTCTTTTTGATCCAGCTGATGCTTTTGACCTTTCCGAGCTCAACTTTGTATCATCTTCTGGAGGAGATAATGGCGGATTAACTGCTATCTATTTTGGAGTCTATGCAGAGATCCCTGTTTCAGAGACATTTTCAATTCAACCTGAACTGCTGTACTCCAAACAAGGAGGTACTCAAGATGGGAGTCTTGTGTTTCAAGAAGCTAATGTAAATTACGAATCAACATTCAATTTGAGTTACTTGACAGTCCCTATCATGGCGAAGTTTTATGTAGCTAAAGG
>PAQB01000037.1 GCA_002709185.1 Flavobacteriaceae bacterium | reverse complement strand
GACCCCAGCTTCGTAATCCAGCTCATTGTATTCGTATATGAAATTCATATTTGTTGATGCACTCAACTTAGTAATTGCTTCTAAACTCATACCAAAGGTGTTAAATGGTACATCCAAGTTGGCGTCCATACCAAATTGTAGATATCCACCACCGGCCATTGTGGCTGCTACAGCTTGATCACTTGGGAGGCCTTGAGCAATTGCCCCATTGACAAGCACTGAAGCAGGTACATACACACTGTTAGTACCAATGTAGTTTTCATATTGGCTGTAATACGCATTTACATCCAAGGTGAAATTTTTGGAGTTAAATCGGTATCCAATGTCATATGAGGTTACTTTTTCAGCTTCCACATAGTCTAAATTTTCAGCCAGGATTGTGCCATCTCTATCATAGGCACTTTTGTTCAATGCATTGTTTAATACATAGTCACCAGTCCAATTGAAAACAGTTTCATCAACACCATCGCCATCTAAGTCAGCTGCACCAAGATTTTGATTAAACCTATCAATGTTATCTCTTGAGGTTCCAAGCAATAATTCTTCACCATTAAAAAGTCCAATAAACTTATCTTGGTTGGTAGGGTTTCTAAAACCTAACTGAGCAGATGCCCTAATATTTGATTTGTCTGAAAGTTTAAATAGAAATCCAACTCTAGGAGTTACATTGGCATCTTCCATGACACTTTGCTTGTCGTAACGCATAGAGGCTGTTAATGACACACTGTCGTCAAATAGGTCTTTTTGCATTTGTGCAAAAACGCCATATTCATCGTACTCAATCGGATCGTTATAATCGGTGTAGAGTGAGCCATCCGTGTCTAGAGTAAAGCTTCTGTAAAGCCCCCCAACAATCACATTGGCAAAACTAATTTTATCCTCAAAGTCGTAATTGGCTTCAATGGTAGTAACTTCAGAGACGTCTTTAATGAGTGCCCCAAGTGTTCCTGCGTCACTGAATGTTAATAGATTTTGACCTGTGGAATTTGCAATAGCATCGCTGAACGCTGCTGTACCAGGCTGTAACATTAAATCATTTGCCCCAACAATCCCAAAGGCAGGGATTCCATATCTAGCACCAAAGTGCGCATTTAAACTGTTTTCAGTGCCCACAAGATCATTAATGTCTTGACCACCTGTGCCGACGTCTCCAAGAATTTGGCCCAAAAAGCCAGGAACGTTAGCAGCTCCTCCGGCCAAGATACCGAGGTAATTACCTAAGTATGCCGCACCCCAGCCATTCTGTATTCCTCCAGGCATTGCGTTGGCAACTGAAGTTCCTAAAGCGGTGCTTTGGGTTGTGTCGCCAGCATCTTCTTTGGTATAAAAGGCGCGGGCAGTAAGTCCTCCAGTTTGAATTTCTAATTTGTGTAATTGTACGACAAAATCTTTAATGTTATATCGTGCGTTACCCGCAGGTAGTGGCGCTTCACCAGTTCCGATGAGAGAAGAAAAAGAAATTTCTGTGTTCTCGTTAGGACGGAAGTAAATCCCTGCATTTCCTTTGATATTGGACGCTTCATTACCAAACAAATCTTGTTCCATATATCCTGTTGAACGGATATCATCCCAATAGTTGGGAGCTGCTGCTCCAGCAGCCAGTACTTGCCCAGCAGTGGCACCTGTTGGGTCAAGGCCAAGAGTAAATCCAGCGACCGCTTGCCAAATGGTAGGCGAGTCGATTAATCGTTGACCATATTCGTTTACGGCATCAAAATCGGGAGATCTTGGATCATAACCCTCAACGATACTGCCTTCTCCACAATTGGAGCATTCTCTTTTATGTCTTCGGTCTCCGGCAGCCCATTCTGTTCCTTCTTTAGCAGAAAAAGCAACTTTAACCGCCCATTTATCGGATAGTTTTTTAGCTGCTCTAAACCCAAAGTCTGTAAAGGCATTGTTGCCACCTACTTCTTGTTGGGTAGTTCCAGAACGGTAATACCCACTGATCCCTTCGTGTTCAAACGGGTTTTTACTTTTTATGGACATGATCCCTTTGTAGGCATCCATGCCGTATAAAGCAGAAGCAGAACCAGGTAATAACTCTACACTTTCAACATCCAATTCATTTAATCCAATGAGGTTTCCTACAGCAAAGCCAAATACGGGAGCTTGGGTATTCATCCCATCAACCATGGTTACAAAACCTTCATTGTATGCCGTTCCAAACCCACGGGTGTTAACTTGGCTAAAAACCAATCCCGTTTGATTCATTTGAACCCCTTTGACGTTTTGCAGTCCTTCAAAGAAATCTGCAGACGGTGTGCGTTGAATTTGTTTTAAACTGTATTTTTCAACGGTCACTGGAGATTCAAAAATACGTTGTGGAACTCTTGAAGCAGTCACAACGACTTCATCCAAGAAGCTACCTTCAATTAGCGTAATGCTCAGGTCTTGGTTATTTGCAGTTACGTCTTCTGTGGTGGTTGTAAATCCAACACTGCTTATTTGTACTGTAAAAGGCGGTGCCTGACTTACACTGAGGGTAAATTTACCATCAAAATCTGAAATGGCTCCAGAAGAGGTGCCTACCACAATTACATTGGCACCAGGAAGTGGCATGCCACTTTCGTCATTAACGGTTCCTGTCACCGTGGTTTGTGCGAAAGAAACGACTCCAAATAGCAATGTAAAAATTCTTAAAATTGTTTTCATTAGTTATATATTTTGGTTTGCTTGTGTTTAATTTATTTGATATAAAGGAATAAAGATAAGTAAAAAATAATAATTTGTAAATTTTGACCAGGATTAAGTGCTAATTTCTAATTATTTAGCCCCAAAATTTTTATTGTTTGTATTGTATTAACTAAGACTCACTTATGAAAGGCGTGAATTTCTTTTTGAATGATTTGTAAATTACTCAACAGTCACGGACTTGGCTAAATTTCTAGGCTGGTCCACATTTTTATCAAGCATTACTGCAATGTGATAGGACAGCAGTTGCAAGGGAATTGTAGTAATTAAAGGAGACAAGAACTCTAAAGTTTCAGGGATTTCAATCACGTGGTCTGCCAACGCCTTTACCTCTGTGTCACCCTCGGTTACAATGCCAATAATCTTACCTTTTCTGGACTTTATTTCTTGAACATTACTAACGATCTTTTCATAATGACCATATTTTGTGGCAATGACCACAATAGGCATATTTTCGTCAATCAATGCAATTGGGCCGTGTTTCATTTCAGCCGCAGGATAGCCCTCTGCATGGATGTATGAGATCTCTTTTAATTTCAAAGCCCCTTCAAGTGCAACTGGAAAATTAAAGCCTCTTCCAAGGTATAAGAAATTGGCGGCATTCTTATAGTTTTCGGCAATCTCTTTTACCAAATCGTCAGATTTGAGTGCGATTTTAATTTTTGAGGGAATCGTTTCTAGTGCGACCAAATGTTGTTTATAGTCTGAGGCAGAAAGTGTTCCTTTTGACCTCGCCAATCTTAATGCCAACATGGACAGCACCGTAATTTGGGTGGTAAATGCTTTGGTGGAGGCCACCCCAATCTCGGGCCCCGCGTGGGTGTAGGCTCCTGCGTGGGTTTCTCTTGAAATCGAGGCGCCGACTACGTTACAAACCCCAAAAACAAAGGCCCCGTTTGCCTTGGCTAACTTTATTGCAGCAAGTGTATCTGCGGTTTCTCCAGATTGAGAAATGGCGATCACAATATCTTTGTCGGTTATAATCGGATTTCGATATCGAAACTCTGAAGCATACTCGACCTCTACAGGAATTCTTGCCAAATCCTCAAAAACATATTCTGCAACCAGTCCAGCATGCCAAGAGGTGCCACAGGCTACAATTGTGATTTTCTGCGCATTTAGGAATTTCTCTATGTTGTCTTCAATACCGGACATTTTTATATTGCCCTTATTAACATCGAGACGCCCTCTGTAGGTGTCCAAAATGGCTTGGGGTTGCTCGAAAATCTCTTTGAGCATAAAATGATCATAACCACTTTTTTCTATTTGTTCAATATTGAGTTTTAGCTTTTGAGTATAAGGATTGAACGGAAGATCGTTTTTTATTTTCCAGAACCGCGGTTCTTTGTGAAGACGAATAATGGCCATCTCTTCATCTTCCAAATAAATAGCATTGTTGGTGTATTCAATAAATGGCGATGCATCACTGGCAATAAAAAATTCATCTTTTCCAAGACCGATCGCCAATGGGCTTCCCAGTCTTGCCGCAACAATTTCATTGGGTTTTTTAATGTCCAAAACGGCAATGGCATAGGCGCCTACGACTTGGTTCAAGGCGATTTGTACGGCCTTCCCCAACTTATACTCGCCACTTTTCTGAACTTCTTCAATAAGGTTGATCAGCACTTCTGTATCCGTATCTGAATGAAATGTGTAGCCTCTATTTATAAGCTCTTTTTTTATGGCAGCATAATTTTCTATGATACCGTTGTGAATGATGACCAAATCACCTGAGTTTGAATAATGGGGATGGGAGTTTACATCATTTGGGACACCATGCGTTGCCCAACGTGTGTGGCCAATCCCAATGTTGCCTTTGGCGTTATTGTCGGAAGCAATTTTCTCTTCTAGGTCTCTGACTTTACCTTTGGTTTTGGTGATACGAATGTCTGTACCATCGAATAGTGCAATTCCTGCACTGTCATAGCCCCGGTATTCTAAGCGCTTTAATCCTTTAATTATAACTGGACATGCTTCTCTATGTCCGATATATCCAACAATTCCACACATTGTTTGTAATTAATTTAGTTATTGGCCTGGCTATAATAAACATTGAGTTTTACTTTTTTTAAAGGGTCATTGGTATTGCTACCGTGTAAAATAACGCCCTTTGGAGACAAAACACTTCCAGTTGGAATTCCTCCGACTAAAGGGTCATAATTTAAAAGTTTTTGATTGATAGCGGCCCCAACATTAGACGAAACGACAACCCCTAATCTTAGGTTGGTTGCGTCGTTTACAATGATATTGTTGAGGTGTGAAGTCAAACGTACTTTATATTTTCTGGTGGTATTACCCTGATCATCAGTTACTGTACTCAAGGGCACCAAATGTGTAAATTTTG
Organism: Flavobacteriaceae bacterium; assembly: GCA_002709185.1. Next base: position 9,652 of record PAQB01000037.1, on the reverse strand, counting down.
AATCAGAAGTACTGGTGTTGACGGAGGAATCTTGGTTGTAATCTAGTAAAGGTGTATTGTTCTCGAGGTCATAAACATAAATTCGGCTTGGGAGGTCGGCGTTGGAGTCTAAGCTCTGGTCTACATAAAACTCTAAATAGGCTTCATTAATCAGACGCTTGATGATGCGTTCCTCATTGGGCTGACCTTCATTAATAACCGCTCTAAAATCTGTAACAAAATCTTCAAAATCATTCCCGTCTTCATCTTCTGAAAAAAGCTCAACAACCGCCATAGACCCTTCACCGCCTTTAAGGAAAAGTTGTGTATCTCCTTGTATTTCGTCTGCGCCTTCAATGGCTTGTAAGAAATCTGAGCTAAAATTGTTTTCATAAATGGAAGTTCTGTTCCCCGAAAAATTGAGTTGATAAACCCCTTGGCTTGTGGTAGTATCTCCATTTTCGTCAGGATCTGATTCAAAGGAATAATGAAGTTTAACGTGGGCATTTGCGGAGGAAAAGTTCAGTTGAATCATACTACCAGAGCTTGGACTTACAGGCTCGACTTTGAAGTATAAACCTCTAAAATAGTTGTAGAAATTAGTGGTACTACTCAATTCATCAGCATCTTCTTTTTCAAAAATCAAAGTCTCCCAAAACCCTTGAGGGAGTATCTCCGGGCTGTCTAATCTAATGCGAAGGCTAGGCGCCAGAGTTTCTGTAACCTCTTTATCCCCATCTTCATTAAGTTCTGTTAGATCAGTAGACTCATTGCTGGGGGTAAATGCCTCAGAGGAATACAACAATTGAGCTTCTAGTTCTGCAGGGTTTAAAGCTTCAGCGGCAGACAAAGCACCATTTGAATAATAGGCTTGAAAATCATCTAAATCACTTCCTGGGTCAAAATTTCGCAATGAAAAATTGTTTTTAAATACAGATAATTTGACAGGCCCATTGCCGTAAAGCGAGTCTAATGTGTAGGTCTCTCCATCTGTTTTACTTGAGTATGGTATGGTGAGAAACACAGAGTCTAAAACGGGGTTATTTCCAAAACTAGGGCTGAAATTCTGAGGGGTGAGTTGCGATAAAAAATGCGCTGTTGTACCCCCAAAGTTGGGGTCATAATAATAGCCTAACAAGTTGCTGGGTAGGTTGTTCGACTGGAAAGGCGTGATACGCTTATTGTAGGTCTTTGCAGGATAGGACTGATTATCAATAGAGATGTTCTGATTGTTAATGACATCGGTTCCAATTTCTGTGTAATCCTCCTCACAGGAGAGTGTAAAAGCAATGAAACATAAAAAAATTAGAACATTAGAATAGGGGTTGCGTGAAAATTTCATAGCAGGGGCTCTAGTTTAAAATTTGGGTACTGTAGAATTCTGTGTAGGCTTCGGCAAAGGCTTCCGGGAATTGGTATTCTAAAACTGGTTTTTGGATTTTATCAATATAATTATTCAATTCTTCCGGTATTGTTTGAGACCCTATAATCAGGCCATCTGAAAAATCAATTGCTGTTTTCATCAAACTTACATAATCTGGTAATTTTAAATTTTTTAAGTGGTCATCATCGATTTCATCGAATTTAACTTTATCCTTTAGTGCCTTATTCAGGGTGCCCTCAAAACTTTGAGCGTACACAGAGGTAACCACTTTACTGTCTTTAAATAATGGCTCGTCTTTGTAGTATTCTTTAAGGTAAAGCGGCAACAAAGAGGCCAACCATCCGTGAACATGAATGATATCTGGCGCCCAATTCAATTTTTTAACAGTTTCGATGACCCCTTTGGCAAAAAAGATGGCACGTTCATCATTGTCCTCAAACAGCTTTCCAGCCTCATCCGTCAGGGTCGCTTTTCTCTTGAAATAATCTTCATTGTCAATAAAGTAGACTTGAATTCTCTCTTTCGGAATTGAAGCCACTTTGATAATGAGCGGCATGTCTAAATCATTTACAACCAAGTTGATGCCCGATAGGCGAATGACTTCATGTAGTTGGTGCCGGCGCTCATTGATGTTTCCGTAACGCGGCATGAATATTCGAATTTGTCCGCCTTGTTTATTGACCATTCTGGGCGCTTCAAAAGACATGGATGAAACTTCAGTTTCTGGCAAATAAGGAATTACTTCAGACGACACATACAATATTCTCTTGTCTTTCATACAAACAACGCTTTGGATTTCTCAATAAAAATATTGCAAAAATACAAAAATTTATGCAGATTAATTGTAATAGCTTAAGTTTGCAACCCATTATTGTCAATTCAATGAAAGTTTTAACCACAAACCAGTCTCTAAACTCCTGTTTAGCGTCTCTAAAAACACCAGTTTCAAACCTCGGATTTGTACCGACTATGGGCGCTTTACACCAAGGTCATTTGTCTTTGATTAATCGTGCAATAAAAGAAAATGAGATTGTTGTGGTCAGTATTTTTGTAAATCCCACTCAATTTAACAATGCAGGCGATTTAGAAACATACCCTCGAGACCTCAAGCAAGACTTGAAAAGAATAAAATCCATACGATCTTTGGGTGAAATCATTGTTTATGCCCCAAGTGAGGCAGCAGTTTATGGTAATTCCATTACAAAAGAAGGTTTTGATTTTGGAGGGCTTGAACTGCAAATGGAAGGCAGGTTTAGACCTGGCCATTTTCAGGGTGTTGGCACGGTAGTTCAAAAGCTTTTAGATATCGTAGGGCCTACCCGCGCCTATTTTGGCGAAAAAGATTTTCAACAACTACAAATCATTAAGAAACTGGTTAAGATGACCAGAGCTAATGTCAAAATTGTGGCTTGCCCTACAGAAAGAGAGCCCAACGGCTTGGCAATGAGCTCTAGAAATACACGCCTTACAACCGCAGAGCGTTCCCACGCTTCAAAAATTTACAACGTATTAAAAATGACCAAACACAAATTTAGACACACCCCGTTTGATGAGATAATGCAATGGGGCGTTGATCAATTTGAAAAAGACCCCACCATCAACCTAGAATATTTTCAAATTTCAGAGGTTTCAACCCTAAAACCAGCGGTTAAAATAGCGCCTCAAAAAAAGTACCGTGCATTTATTTCGGTCTATATCAGAAACATCCGGTTGATTGATAATATCGCACTAAATTAATACCTTTGTCCCATGCAAATACAAGTTGTTAAATCTAAAATTCACCGTGTAAAAGTTACGGGCGCCGATTTAAACTATATTGGAAGCATCACTATTGATGAAGACTTAATGGATGCCGCCAATATTATACAAGGTGAAAAAATCCAAGTCGTAAATAATAATAACGGTGAGCGTTTGGAGACCTATGTAATCCCTGGCCCAAGGCACTCTGGAGAAATCACGCTGAACGGTGCTGCTGCTCACAAGGTCAATATTGGGGATGTGCTAATTTTGATCACTTATGCGATTATGAGTCTCGATGCCGCAAAAGGCTTTACTCCAGCCTTGGTTTTCCCAGACGAAACCACTAATCTTTTGAAATAGTCCATTGAACAGCACCGTTAAATCCGCTTTAAAAATCATATTTCCACTATTGTTGGGGGCCATTTTGGTCTGGTATTCGTTGCGTAAAATTTCATTTTCTGAACTGGCAGATTATTTTGTAAACGCCAACTATTTTTGGATTTCATTGGGTGTTTTTTTTGGACTTTTGAGTCACTTGTCGCGTGCCTATCGTTGGAAGTATATGCTTGAGCCCATGGGCTATAGTCTGCGGTTTTCAAATGGTATGATGGCAGTTTTTTCGGGCTATCTTATCAATTATACCGTTCCAAGAGCAGGAGAAGTTTCGCGGGCTACAATTCTGACTAATTATGAAGGCGTTCCCTTTGAAAAAGGTTTTGGAACCATTGTTGCTGAACGTGTGGCTGATGTTTTGGTGATGTTATTCATCATTGGATTTACGCTCATTTGGAAATTTGATATCATATATGATTTTTTAATTGATGATCTTGATTTTCAAAATCAGCTATTCATCTTATCCCCTGTAGCATTATTTTTATTTTACTGTTTTTACCAAATTATCAAAAAAGGGAACCACCCTTTTTTGGTAAGAATCAGATCATTTTTAATTGGTTTTTTAGAGGGAGTCATGAGCATCTTCAAAATGAAGTATAAATGGGCATTTATTGCGCATACCGTCTTTATTTGGGCCATGTATGTTTTGATGTTTTATGTCACATCTTTGTCAATAGACAGCATTTCACAACTTCCCTTTTCAGCGATTTTGATTGGTTTTATTGCCGCGAGTTTTAGTGTTGCTGCAACCAATGGCGGCGTTGGCGCCTACCCGCTGGCAGTTTATGCGGCCTTTTCCATTTTTAATATTGAAGAAGTGCCAAGTCTTGCTTTTGGCTGGATCATGTGGAGTTCGCATACCGTAATGATCGTTGTTATGGGCGGGCTTTCACTCGTTTTCTTGCCGATATACAACCGTCTCTATCAGAAAAAAAATAAGACTTAAATCAATTATTACATTTAGTTTTAATTACTTAAATTAGATCACCAAAAAACGGATTAATGAGATATTTTTTCTTTTTAACATTTTTAATCACAGCGTCTTTATCTTCACAAACAAAGTATGAACTTATAGATTCAAAATGGTTGGGGAATCGGGAATTAAAAATTCAACTGCCAAGAACTTATGACGAAACCACCGAACAAGTTTATCCACTTTTTTTAATTCTAGATGGGGATTATTTATTTGAAACAGTAGCAGGAAATTTAGACTATATGGCCTACTGGAGCTACGCGCCAGATGCCATTATTGTCGGCGTCAATCAAAAAGGGTCGAGGTCTAAGGATTTATACATTTCTGATGAAGATTATTTTCCCCTTCAAAGCGGTGCGCAATTTTACGATTTTTTGGATAAAGAACTGATGCCACATATACTTAAAAACTATAAGGTTGGGTCGTTTAGAGCAATTGTTGGCCACGGAGAGTCGGCGAACTTTATCAATTTTTTTAGTTTTAATAAAAAGCCTTTATTTCAAGCCTATATTGCAATGAGCCCAACACTGTCCCCTCAGATGAGCACCTATCTTAGTGAGCGGATGACCTCTGCTAAAGATCCGATTTTTTATTATCTATCAACCGCCAATGCGGACTACAAAGAAAACCGCGAGAGCATACGATCATTAAACACTAAGCTTGAGGTTATCGAGTCTGAGCAGCTGTTTTACGCGTTCAACGACTTTGAGTCCCAAAGCCACCATTCTTTAGTTGCCACCTCCATACCCAAAGCAATACAACATATTTTTGAGATTTATGCGCCCATTTCTACCTCGGAATATAAAGAATCTATATTGCCCTTGGGGCCTTCTGATGTAGTTGATTACTTAAAAAAGAAATACGCCACAATAGAAGATATTTTTGGGGTTGAAAAGCAAATTTTGTTAAGTGATTTTCGCGCCATTTCTTCCGCGATTAATCAAAAGGAAAGTTTTAAAGAATTTAAAGACATGGCAGAATTGGCGCGCAAGCATTATCCCGAATCTCTACTAGCCAATCTTTATTTGGGCTGGTATTATGAGGGCGCTGGCAGTATCAGAAAAGCCATAAAAATCTATCAGGAGGCTTTTGTTTTTGATGAAATTGACGGGATTAGAAAAGAGGATTTATTATACCGTGCAGAACAGTTGAAAGCAGAAAGTGAAGACTAATGGCAAAGGTTAAAACAACATTTTTTTGTCAGAGCTGTGGGGCTCAATATGCGAAGTGGCAAGGCCAATGTAATGTTTGTAAATCTTGGAATACAATTGCTGAAGAAGTTCTTCAGAAACCGAAAAAAGAAGATTGGGACACAGCGACTTCAGGCCCTGTTAAGCGCGCTTCAAAACCCTTAAAGATTTCTGAAATTGACACTACTAAAACGCCTCGGCTAAATACTACAGACGCAGAATTAAACCGAGTTTTAGGGGGCGGAATCGTTCCGGGCTCACTCATTCTTTTGGGCGGAGAACCTGGCATAGGTAAAAGTACGCTCATGCTCCAACTGGCCTTAAAACTCCCTTACAAAACACTTTACGTTTCTGGCGAAGAAAGTCAAAAACAGATAAAACTTCGCGCCCAGCGCATTGCACCAGGCAGTGAACAATGTTATGTTTTAACAGCAACAAACACCCAGCAAATTTTTAAACAAATTGAAGGGCTAAAACCCGATATCTTAGTGATTGATTCCATTCAAACCCTACAGAGTGATTTTTTAGAGGCTTCTGCGGGTAGCGTTTCACAAATTAAGCAAACAACAACTGAGCTGATGAAATTTGCCAAAGCGACCGCGACACCAGTTGTTTTGATTGGGCACATTACTAAAGAGGGTAGTATTGCTGGCCCAAAAATTTTAGAACATATGGTTGATACCGTCTTGCAATTTGAGGGCGACCGCAACCATGTTTTTAGGATTTTGAGGGCCCACAAAAACAGGTTTGGGTCAACCCATGAATTGGGGATTTACGAAATGCAAGGGAATGGTTTAAGGGAGGTTCAAAACCCTTCTGAGGTGCTAATTTCTGAAAAAGACACCTCGCTATCTGGCAATGCGATCGCTGTTACGCTTGAGGGCATGCGCCCTCTACTGGTTGAAGTACAAGCTTTGGTCAGCTCCGCCGTTTATGGTACGCCGCAGCGCAGTACCACAGGTTTTAATGCAAAGCGCCTGAACATGCTGTTGGCAGTTCTTGAAAAGCGCGCGGGCTTCCGCCTCGGCGCCAAAGACGTCTTCTTAAACATCACCGGTGGTATTCGCGTAGACGATCCGGCCATTGATTTGGCAGTTGTAGCCGCCATTTTGTCTTCAAACGCCGATGCGGCATTGACAGAGAAATATTGTTTTGCAGGTGAGGTTGGTTTGTCAGGAGAAATACGCCCCGTTCAACGTGTTGACCAGCGCATTATGGAAGCTGAAAAACTTGGGTTTGAAGCGATTTTTGTTTCCAAGCACAACAAATTGAGCCTAAAGCCAACTAAGATTAAAATTCACTTATTGTCTAAAATAGAGGCCCTGCTGAATTTTCTTTAAATTTAGCACCAAAACACAAAGCTTTAGGTGCTGAGGATTACACAGTCTAACAATGGGTATTGTAAGCGTCTTTTAGGTTTTCTGCAATGAGTTCGGCAGGGCGGCCTTCAATGTGGTGTCGCTCTAACATATGAACCAATTCACCATCTTTAAATAGGGCCATACAAGGAGAACTGGGCGGAAAAGGGACCATGTGTTCTCTTACCTTATTCACAGCGTCTTTATCAACGCCTGCAAAAACGGTAACGCTTTGGGTAGGGCGTTTGTCATTCTTTAAACTCTGAATGACGCCTGGGCGCGCGTTGGCTGCTGCACATCCACAAACGGAATTTACGACCACGAGTGTGGTGCCGGGCTGAGACAAAGCGGCGTCAACAGCATCTGCGCTGTACAATTCATCAAATCCAGCTTGGGTAAGCTGATCGCGCATGGGTTTTACTAGTTCTGCTGGGTACATAAAATTAATTTAATAATTGAACTACAAAGATACACAATTCTGTTTCAAATTTTGAATGAAATTCCTTAGGTTTGAAAATGTAAACGAGAATGTAAATTATGAGTTTTGCAAAATGGATTGGTGCTTCTATCGGCTGGTCATTTGGGGGCCCCATTGGCGCCATTATTGGCTTGGCACTGGGGAGTTTGGTGGACAATTCGTCAGGTAAACCCCAAACTCATAAGCGGATGCGCGCACAAACCCAACCGGGAGATTTTGAAGTGAGTTTGCTGATACTGGCTTCTCTTGTCATCAAAGCTGATGGCAAACAAGACCAACGCGAATTAGATTTTGTACGTCGGCAATTCGTACAGATGTACGGTAAAGCTCGCGCGAATCAAGCGTTTAGGCTCTTTAAGGCCATCAATCAACAATCAAATATTTCGCTGCGGCAAGTGTGTTTACAAATTCAACAAATGATGGACCATGCTTCCCGCTTGCAACTTTTACATTTTCTATTTGGAATTGCAAAGGCCGATGGGGCTGTAGCCGCCAGTGAAGTGTCCGTCATTGAACAAATTGCCCAATACTTAAGAATCAGCGCAAGCGACTTTCAAAGCATCAAGGCCATGTTCTACAGTAGTCAGGCCAATGCTTATAAAATCTTAGAAATAGAAAAAGGCGCCACTCCACACGCCATTAAAAAAGCCTACCGAAAAATGGCTAAAAAATTTCACCCCGATAAGGTTCAGCATCTCGGCGAAGCCCATCAAAAAGGGGCTGAGGAAAAATTCAGGAAGGTTCAAGAAGCCTATGAACAATTGCAATCAGAACTAGGATTTTAAAAACTGCTTATTTTTAGACCCAAAAAAGCTGTTCTTGGCATTGCCGGCCCATAAACATAATTACTGTCCCTGTTTTTCCCGCTGTCAAAATCTGTTTGGTAGGCGTCAAGCGTGTTTTTTACACCTCCAAAAACTTCCAATTTTGCGGCTGTATTTTTCAAATTAAAAGTATAGCTTGTTTTAAAGCCAAGTTCAGAAAATGCTTTAGACGTCAAAAACGCATCTATACTTTGTTCTGGAGCGCCCGCCAAATGCACTAACTTCATCGGACCGGTATAAACGTAATTAAAACTGCTTTTAAATTTTTCATTGGGCATAAGATTTAAGGTTGCAAAACCATATTGATTTGGGGTTCGTAAAAATTCCCGTGTCGATGGCAACCCCTCAAGCACCTCAACTGCGCTGTCATAACGGCTAGATTGGATGTTAAAACCTGTTTCAAGTTGAATTTTCTTTTTATAATTTGCCCGTACCTCCAAAGTTATGCCCTGTACTCTTGCCGTTTCGCCATTTTGTTTTTCAAAACGTTCTCCGAAGGCATCTTCACCAAGCGGTGCGAGGAAAAAGGCATCATTTAAGAAAGTACAAAACCCTTCCAAGGTAAATCCAAAAATATAATTTTCAGTAGGGTGGTCGTAATTAATGGAGGCGCTAAAGCTGTTTGAGCGCTCTTCCTTAAGGTCTTCTGCCAATGAAATTCTTGAAATACCACCCCCTGCGAAAGCCATATGTAAATCGGCATCAAAGGCTTGCGGTGCTCTAAAACCACTGCTCCAAGTCGTTCGAATTTGTAGTGCAGATTGTGGTTTGTACATGACCGAAATGCGCGGACTAAAAATGAGTTGATCCACTAAATTATGGTGCTCCATCCTGACGCCTGAAAGCAAACTTAGGGCTGGCGTAATTTCCCAATCACTTTGTAAAAACAAAGCTTGACTTTCAGTCGTTTGATCAATGTTGTAATTGTAAGCTGGTATATTGTCTAAAACAGCGTCTTTAAGATACTCACCGCCCAATGTAAATACATTAGTGCCTTTAAAAAAACGATTGACCCTGTAGTTGAATTGCGCGCCCCCTTGGAAAGTCGTTGTTTCTGAAATGCCGTAAGGCGGGCTGCTTAAATGGGTTTCTATTGCTGCCGGATCATCCGGGAAAATTCCGGTGTAATGGTCACGGTTCGTTCGCTGCCCTGAGAGGTATGCGATTAAAGCGCTCTTATCCTCATTAAAATTGATTTGATAATCCAAACTTCCCATCCATACATCGTGGGTGCGTTCTTCCGCTTGTTGGTTTAAATAAGCGGTCTGGTCGACCATTTCGCCACCGTAGCGGTATTCGTCTAAGTGACTGATACTGGCTTCTAATTTTTGAT
>PAQB01000036.1 GCA_002709185.1 Flavobacteriaceae bacterium | reverse complement strand
TTCGAACCTGCGAAGTTAAAAAACAACAGATTTACAGTCTGTCCTCGTTGGCCGCTTGAGTATCTCCCCTCAATACAAAATTTTTCTATATTATTAAGAACGTGAGCCGATGGAGGGACTCGAACCCACGACCTGCTGATTACAAATCAGCTGCTCTAGCCAGCTGAGCTACATCGGCAATTTCTGAAGTTTTTACACAACAAAAAAGCCCGCTATTTCTAACGGACTGCAAATGTATAGGTATTTTTTAATGTTTCAAAACATTTTTTAAATATTTTTATATGGTTTGTTTGCGTATTTTATCCTTTCTTTTTTTAAGCTGTCGCTCCAATATATGGACGACGGTATCAACGCCTTCCTCAAAACTTTTACATTTTTTTTTGACTACAAAACTATCGCCTGGAATAGAAAGCACAGCTTCGAAGACTTTATTTTCCTTTCCGGATGTGTTTTCCGCCTTTAAATAAACATCGGCTTTTATAATTTTATCATAAAATAAATCGAGCTTATCCATTTTTTTCTGAATCAAACTTAGAAGGGATGTATCGATTTTAAAATTTACAGATTGTGTATTAATTTTCATAGCAATAGGATTTAGATTTATATTAAGATTTGGATTGTCTGGGATGGGATTTCGCATAAACTTTCTTCAATTCTGAAATATTATTATGGGTGTATACTTGAGTGGCTGCAAGACTTGAGTGGCCTAGCAATTCTTTGACGGCATTAAGATCCGCACCATTGTTGAGCAAATGTGTAGCAAAGGAGTGCCTCAAAATATGAGGACTTTTTTTAACTTTTGACGAAACAGCTTCAAAATAATTTTTGACAATTCTATATACCAGTGTCCCGTAGAGTTTGACTCCATTTTGGGTCAAGAAAAGAATGTCTTTGTCCTTTATAATTTCTAGCTGGTCACGCAAGTTAATATATGTTTTTAAGGATTTCTGCACTGATTTTAATAACGGAATATAGCGCTCTTTATTGCGTTTACCCAATACTTTTATTTGATGTTGATCAAAATCGATATCCCTTAGTTTTAGTTGGATCAATTCTGTACGCCGCATTCCAGTGGAATACAGAAGTTCTATAATGAGACTGTTGCGAGTAGCCTCAAAATGACCCCTTGGGTCGGTATTTAAAACAGCTGCTATCTCATTTTCAGAAAATGGAATGTGAAGTTTCTTTTGAATTTTTAGGGCTTTATGCTTCGCCAGTGGAGACGTTTTTAATTGCGCTATTTTTATTAGGAATTTATAGTAAGAATTGAGCGAAGAGATTTTTCTATTAACTGAGCGGTTACTCAAGCCCTGATCCACTAGAATTGTTATCCAGCGCCGAATTTGGTTGTAGTGAACCGTTTTTAGTTCTGATACGCCGTATTCTTTTCCCAAAAAACTTTGAAATACTTCAATGTCCTTGCGGTAAGCCAAAACCGTGTTGTCCGCATATTTTTTTTCTAAAGAAAGGAAATCTGTAAAGGATTGAATAGACATAATCCAGAAATTAATTATCTCCAAGTTACATAAAATTTCAATAGGCTTTGCCATTTAAAGGATGGTTTTAGAATCTCAAGTAGCAAAATGGGGAGTAAAATTTAGTTTTAATTCAACGTTAGTTTTTGGATTAAACAAAAAAAACACCTCGGTTGAGGTGTTTATAATTTTTAAGATTGGGTTGTTACAAATTCTCGGCGTCTCTTAAGCCTTGAATATACTGCGCCTTTTGAATTTCAGCTCTTCTTTTTACAGAGGGTTTTGTAAACTGCTTGCGGGTCTGAAGTGAACGCTTGGTTCCAGTTTTATCAAACTTCCGTTTGAAACGCTTCAGCGCTCTGTCGATATTTTCTCCTTCTTTTATGGGTATTATTAACATAGTCTTAAACCTCCTCTCTTTAGAATTGATTGCAAATATAGTCTTAGTTATTAAACTGACAACAAATTATTTTAAAATATTTCTGGAGATGACCAGTTTTTGTATTTCAGTCGTGCCTTCGCCAATGGTGCAAAGTTTTGAGTCGCGGTAAAATTTTTCTACTGGAAAGTCTTTGATATAACCATAACCTCCATGGATTTGAACCGCATCATTAGAAATTTTAACACAAGCTTCGCTAGCATACATCTTGGCCATTGCGCCAATCGTTGTAACTTTTTCACCCTTGTCTTTCATGGAGGCTGCTTTGTGAATTAACAGTTCGGAGGCCGCTATTTCTGTAGCCATGTCAGAGAGTTTAAAAGATACGCCTTGAAAGCTAGAAATTGGTTTTCCAAATTGCTCACGCGCTTTGGAATATTTAAGAGCTGCTTCATAGGCGCCTTTGGATATGCCAAGCGAAAGGGCACCAATTGAAATGCGCCCACCATCTAAGAGTTTTAGCGACTGTACGAACCCGTCACCTTCATTACCTATTAAGTTGTCTTTAGGAATTTTACAATTGTCAAAAATTAACTCGGCTGTTTCGCTTGCACGCATCCCAAGCTTGTCTTCTTTTTTACCCCCACTGAAACCTGGGGTACCTCTTTCAATGATAAAAGCAGACATGCCATGGGAATCACCTTTTTCACCTGTTCGGGCAATTACCACAGCAACATCACCGCTGATGCCATGGGTTATAAAATTTTTAGTCCCATTTAAAATATAATGATCGCCGTCTTTGACCGCTGTGGTGTTCATGCCACCCGCATCACTTCCAGTGTTATGCTCTGTAAGTCCCCAAGCACCAATCCACTCACCAGTAGCAAGTTTAGGTAGCCATTTTTGTTTTTGAGTTTCATTGCCAAAGTAGAAGATATGGCCTGTGCAAAGAGAATTATGTGCTGCTAAAGAGAGTCCGATGGAAGGGTCCACCTTTGAGATTTCTTCAATTATGGTAACGTATTCATGGTATCCAAGCCCTGAACCCCCGTACTTTTCGGGGATGAAAATCCCCATAAACCCCATTTCACCTGCTTTTTCAAGTACTTCTCTAGGAAAGTATTGGCTTTCGTCCCAATCCATGATGTGGGGGCGAATGTACTGCTCCGCGAAGTCGCGAGCGGACAAGGCAATCATTTTAAGTTCTTCTGAGAATTGAAAATTCATTCGGGCTTATTTACATGCAAATATAATTTAATTATGTCGATTTTTTCCTTTGGAAATTCTTTAAGTTTTGTTAATTCCTCGACGCCAAGGTAAGCTTCTTTTAACATTCGCATTTCAATAATCTGATAAGCCAACTCATAATCTATAAAAGGAACTTTTACAAGGGCTTCTTGTGTGGCAGTGTTAAGGTCAATGGATTGGATAGTTCTTGGATTTTTTATGTTAAATTTTTGTTTGATTCTTTGTATAACCTCATCAGATAACCCGTACACGCCTTTTAGCTCAACCATATCGGCAAAACCGCCTTCAAATTGTGCCCTATAACGCAAAATTCTTTCGGACAATTTAACACCAATACCATATACTTTTTGAAGGGCCTCACTAGATGCTGAATTTAAATCTAACTTGATGTTGTAGCGAGTCGAAAATTGATTACGTGGTTTTGATGTCGTCACCCATTTGGGGAATTTAAAATGGGGTGATATTTCTCTTAACAACGAATCGCTAATGCCAGTTATTTTCTGAAAATCACGAACAGAATTTACCCAATGGCCCCCAGATCTAAATTTGTGTAATCGTTGGATTTCATCCAGCGACATACCTAATGTGTAGCCTTTGTAATCAGTGATGAAATTTGGATTGAAAGGCCTTAATTTTGGGATTTTGTTTTTTAGTTCTTGTTGTTGCAAAATGCGGTATTCGCTTTCAAAACCTAATTGAAGTGTCTCATTTCTAGAATCCAAAAGCGAGGCTTTTTGGGGCCAAAACAAAAAAAGTATTTGTAGGGTAAGTATGAAAAACACCAAAACTACTATGGCAAGGCATTGGCGTTTTGAAAAATAATTTGGGAATCTATTCAAAACATAGAGTTGCTACTGTTTTATGGCGGACAAATATTTGTCGAGTTCTTTCTTTACTTTAGGAGCTAGAATGACAATACCTATCATGTTAGGAACCATCATAGCGAAGATCATGGCATCAGAAAAGTCTATGACCGATCCCAAACTTGCGGCAGAACCAATGATGACAAAAAAGCAGAATATGAGTTTGTATGTATATTCCATTTTTTTGGAGCGGCCAAACAAATAAGCCCAGCCTTGAAATCCGTAATAGGACCAAGATATCATGGTACTAAAAGCGAAAAGGACAACAGCGATGGTTAATACATAAGGAAACCACGAAATTGCCGATTCAAAAGCACCGGAGGTCAGTAAAATAGCTTCAGCACTGTTCAAGCTCGCATTGGAGGGGTCTACATAGCCCGTAATGATAAGTACCAAAGCAGTCATGGTGCAAACCACCACTGTATCGATAAAAGGTTCTAAAAGTGCTACCAATCCTTCGGATGCTGCGTATTTTGTTTTTACTGCAGAATGCGCAATGGAAGCTGAACCAATCCCCGCTTCATTTGAAAATGCCGCACGTCTAAATCCTTGAACCAATACGCCAATAACTCCACCAGCTACCCCTTGTGGACTAAAGGCGCCATCAAAAATTTGTATGAAGGCATCGCCAATCATCCCAACGTTAGAAAATATAACAAACAGTGAGGCTGTTACGTAAATAACGACCATAAATGGTACAATCTTATCTGTTACTTTGGCAATTTTTTTAATACCTCCAATAATAACAATTCCCACCAAAACGGCCATTATCAATCCAAATAACCAGCCTTTATCGTGAAGTAAGGATGTTTCACCTCCAGTGATATTTTCAACCAATTGAAAAGCTTGATTGACTTGAAACATATTGCCGCCACCAAAAGAACCGCCAACTACAAAAATCGCAAATAAGACTGCAAGTATTTTTCCGAGTTTTTCTAATCCATTAGACTTGAGCCCTTTGGTCAAATAGTACATGGGACCGCCATAGACCACCCCATTTTCGTCTATGTCTCTGTACTTAACACCCAAAGTACACTCAACAAATTTTGAAGCCATGCCCAAGAGTCCGGCGACAATCATCCAAAAGGTGGCACCAGCACCTCCTATTGAAACGGCGATGGCCACGCCGGCAATATTACCAAGGCCAACAGTTGCAGAAAGGGCTGCTGTGAGGGCTTGAAAATGAGATACTTCCCCTTCATGTCCTTCAACTGCAATGGTTTCAGTGCTGTCGCCTCCAGGAGTTGCATCGCCGGCAGCTTCTAGTGTTTCGTGATGGTCCAAACTGTCGTATTTTCCACGGACAATATTTATAGACGTAACTATTCCTCTAAAATTGATAAATTTAAAATAGAATGTAAAATAAGCAGCACCAAAAATTAATGGAAACAAAACCCAAAAAACTTTTACATCCTCAGAAAACTCAATTTGATAAAATATAAAGTTGACAAACCAGCCGGTAGCATCTCCAAATTTTTCATCAATAATTTGATCAATTCCCTTGTCCTGGGCAAATGAAAATAATGGTAAAATTAAAGCGATTAATGTTTGGAATTTAAGTTTCATAAGGATGTCGTTAGTGGTATAAAAGTGGCAACAAGATGCCAAAAAAAAATGAGTTATTAAAATTTAAGTTTATTGATAATTATAGGAAGTAGAATCCCGAGCTATTTGATAGCGATATTATACATGGAATTGAGCGTTTGAATTTGTTCAGGCTTGCCCAAAACTATAATTTTAGAGCCAGGCACTAATTTTTGATTGGCTTCTGGATTGATGTGGTAATTTCCATTTTCGTCTTTGTAACCTATCACATTACAACCAGTATGTTTTCTCAAATCCAGTTCTAAAATTGTTTTTTGTTGGTTGGTGTCGTAAAGTTGCTCAACCGCAATTTCTTCAATGTTGATATTTTGATTGCCTACAATAGACAGATTGTCCACAAACTCCAAAAGGTCGGGTACTACCACTAATGAGGCCATGTGATCGCCACCAATGCGGTCAGGAAGAATGACATTATTAGCACCAGCGAGTTTCAATTTACTGTAACTTGATTCTTCTGAGGCGCGGCTTATGATTCGAATTTCGGGGTTTATCTGGCGTGCAGAAAGTACCACAAATACATTTTCTGAATCGTTGGGCAATGCACAAATCAAAGAAGCGGCACTATTGATGCCTGCGCTAATCAATACTACATCTTCATTTGCATCTCCTATAATAAAAGTAAAGTCATTATTTTCGATATTTTGAAAAACAGTTTCATCTTTGTCTATCACAACAAAATTTCGTTGGTGGGATTGTAGTTTTTTGGCGGCTTGTCTCCCATTTCTTCCATAGCCACAAATAATGACATGCTCGGACAACGCGTTGATTTTCTTTTGCATTTTCTTTTGTTTTAATTCATTGATGTCGTTCTTGGATATGATATACTCACTAATTACCTTTAGCGCATATCCCACAATAATCGCACTGGTTAAAATAAGACCAATCGTAAAAATCTTTGCTTGATGGTCTAAAGGCTCAACTTCACCAAAACCGACCGTGGTAATGGTAATGACTGTCATATAGACTGCATCCGTCCAAGTGTATCCTGATATAAGCTTAAAACCAACAATGCCAGTCATAAGTAACAATATCAGTAAAACAACCGCCGTTTTTAGTTTTGATCTAAAAAATTTTACAATGGGATTGCTCATGTCTTATATATCGAATACGGAACTTCGCTTTGAAAAAATAGTATCTTTTATACGGAGCCAGAAGGCGATGAATAAATACAATGCAAATGCAAAACCAACAGTCACAAAAGTGACATATATGAAAGAGGTTCGCACCACTCTAGCTCTCATGCCAAATCGATCGGCAATGCGTTGGCAAACATGAAACCCATGGCGCTGTAAAAAAAATAAAAGTTCGTAAAATAACTTCATACTGCAATTTACAAATTTGGATTTAAAAGCAGATGCTCGTCAAATATTTTAGAGAACTAATCCAAGTACCCCATCTTTCGCATCCAATCGTCATTAAACATTTTTCCAACGTATCGGATGCCATGGTCGTGAAATAATACCACGACAACATCTTCAGGTCCAAATGCATCTTTGAGTTGTAGTACCCCTTTTATGGCAGCGCCGGCTGAATTTCCTAAAAACATCCCTTCTTCTTTGGCCAAGCGTTGGGTGTAGACGGCGGCATCTTTGTCAGTAACCTTTGTAAAACCATCAATTAAATCAAAATTTACATTGGCAGGTAAAATGTCTTCCCCAATGCCTTCTGTAACATAAGGATAAATTTCTTTCTCATCAAAAATACCAGTCTCGTGGTATTTTTTAAACACACTACCATAGGTGTCAATACCCCAAACTTTTACATTAGGGTTTTTCTTTTTCAGATATCCGCCCACTCCTGAAATTGTACCGCCAGTTCCAACTCCAACAATAAAATGGGTCACTTTACCATCAGTTTGGTCCCATATTTCAGGACCTGTACTTTGGTAATGTGCTTTGGTATTGCTGGGGTTATCGTATTGATTTACATACCAAGCGTTGGGCGTTTCTTCGCCTAAGCGCTTCGAGACGGAGTAATAGGACTGAGGGTCCTCAGGAGCTACGTCTGTAGGACAGACCACCACCTCTGCACCAACCGCTCTTAGAATATCCATTTTTTCTTTGGATTGTTTGTCGCTCATGACAAAAATACATTTGTAACCTTTGACAATCGCGGCCAAAGCCAGCCCCATACCTGTATTTCCAGAAGTGCCCTCAATAATGGTACCCCCGGGCTTTAAACGACCATCTGCTTCTGCATCTTCAATCATTTGTAAAGCCATTCGATCCTTGACAGAGTTTCCAGGATTAAATGTTTCGTATTTGGCCAAGACCAAGCAGGGAAGCGAAGCCGTAATTCTATTTAGTTTTACCAAAGGGGTTTTACCAATGGTTTCAAGAATATTTTCAGCGTATTGCATCAGGGAATTTTTTTCAAATTTACGGCAATTTCAAAATGATGGCAAATTGTAATTGCTAAATTTTTATCAATCAAATTTAATGGCTTTTACCGGCGCTATTTTGGCGATCAAATAGGACGGAATAATTAAAATCAAAACGCAAGTTGCGAAGGTCAATAAATTGAGGCTTAAAATGGTCCATAAATTGATATCTACAGGCGCCCTGGAAACGTAGTATATTGAAGGATTCAAAGTTATTGGACTTAAATATTTTTGAATAAAAAGTAGTAGTAATCCAACTCCATTGCCTAAGACCAAACCAGTAATTGCCAAATATGATGCAGTATATATAAATACTTTTTGAATGCTCCAGCTGCAGCTGCCAAGGGCTTTGAGTAGTCCAATCATTTGAGTACGCTCTAAAATTAAAACAAGTAGGGCTGTAATCATATTGATGACGCCAACTAAAATCATCATGGCAATGATTCCGTATGTGTTTTTATCAAAAATTGCAATCCAATCAAAAATAACTGGGTATTTTTGCTGGACTGTTTGGGCGTTGAGCGTGGAAGGAGTTTCGGCATAAACTTCCAATCCTTTGGATTCTAAATCTTCATAATCTTGTATAAATACTTCAAATTGACCGACCTGATCCTTGCTCCAGCGGTTTAAACGCTGTACATGATTTAAATCTCCTATCAAGAAAGTTTGGTCCAACTCTTCAAAACCAGAATTGAAAATACCTACAATTCTAAATTTCCTTATGCTGGGAGGGCTGCTAGAGTCCGATTTTAAAAAGTACATTTGGAAGGTATCGCCAAGTTTAAAAAGCAAGCGCTTCGCCAGATGCTCCGAAATGAGCACTTCATCGCTATATGACGTAGAATAATTTGGGAGTTTACCTTGAATTAAAAATTCTTTAAAATACTGCCAATTGTAATCAATCCCCACCCCTTTCAAAAACAAACCTTCAAAATCTGTTTCAGTTCTGATGATGCCAAATTTCTGAGCAACTGCTTGAATATGTGTGATGCCATCAACTTCTTTAAATTTTGGATAAAAAGGCTGGTTTTTTTTTATGGGTGCTTGTGCGCCTTCCGACAGATTTGTATCAAAGTTAGAGATGGTGATGTGACCATTAAAAGCGACTGCTTTATCTCGTATTTTTTGTTGTAAACCCACGCTTATGGCAACTGCAAATAACATCACAATGGTACTGATCGCGATGGCCAAAACACCAATTTTTATTATTGGTGCTGAAACACTACTTTTATAGGACTGAGCGCTGATGAGACGTTTGGCTATAAAAAATTCAAAATTCAAAATCCAATGCTATTAAATTCAATCAAAAATACAGCTTTATTATTTGTTATGATAGTTCTGTCTTGTGGAAATAGCAGCCCTTATCAAAACAAAGCACCAGTGACAGTCGCGGCCAATCAATTGGAGCTTTACCTGCCCCTTTTAAAAAACAAGCGGGTTGGAATCGTTGCCAATCAAACCTCCGTTATTTTTAAAAACAGTCCCGGTTTAGGTCTTAATGGTGAACTTATTAAAAATGACAATATCCATTTAGTAGATTCTCTAATCAAACGTGATGTTTCGGTTATAAAAGTATTTGCGCCGGAGCATGGTTACAGAGGCCGTGCCGACGCCGGAGAATATGTCAAAGGGGGAATCGACCTTAAAACGGGACTCCCAATTGTATCGCTTTATGGTGAAAATCGAAAACCAGATCCTAAAGTTTTAGAAGATTTAGATGTTGTTGTTTTCGATATTCAAGATGTTGGAACCCGTTTTTATACCTTTGTATCCACCTTGCATTATATGATGGAGGGCTGTGCAGCTCTGAATATTCCACTCATTGTATTGGACCGACCCAATCCCAATGGCCATTATGTGGACGGGCCTGTTTTGGATTTAAATTACAAAAGCTTTGTTGGCATGCACGCTGTACCAATCACGCATGGGATGACCCTTGGAGAATTTGCAAAAATGATCAATGGTGAACACTGGTTAGAAGATGATTTGAACTGTGATTTAACCGTTATTCCAGTCGCCAACTACAATCGAGAGGACGTTTATATACTGCCAATCCCCCCCTCTCCTAACCTTCCCAATCAAAAGGCAATCAATTTGTATCCAAGCCTATGTCTATTTGAGGGAACGCATGTGAGTGTTGGACGAGGAACGGAAAATCAGTTTCAAATTTTTGGGAGTCCTTTTTTGGGTGACGAAAACTACTCGTTTCAATTTATACCCAAGCCAAATTTTGGTGCAAAGAACCCAAAACACAAGGCAAAAATATGTTATGGTAAAGATTTAAAAAATGTTGATTTTTTAAATGACATTAATCTTAATTGGTTGATAGAATCCTATGAAAATACAACTGATAAATCTTCGTTTTTCAATTCCTTTTTTACGAAACTAGCAGGACAAACAACCCTTCAGCAACAAATAGAAAAAGGATGGAGTGCTTTAGAAATAAAAAGATCTTGGGAAAATGATTTGGAACAGTTCAAGGCACTAAGATCAAATTACCTTCTTTATCCTTAGTTTTTTTGAATATGTTTTATAATTACGGAGTTGTTAAAAAAATCAATCTCTAGACTGAAATGAAATGTTTGAATGAAATTTGATTATTGATTTGAATAGTAATACTTTTATAAAATATATAATATAAAATTCATGTCTGATTCCGTTTTAAAGTTAGAAAACACTTCCATTTTTCAAGATAAAAATCTAATCCTGAGCGATATTAATATCGATGTTAAAAAAGGGGAGTTTGTATATTTAATTGGCAAAACAGGATCCGGAAAAAGCAGCCTTCTAAAAACACTCTATGGCGACCTAAAATTAAACCACGGAAAAGGAGAGATTGTAGGCTTCAACCTAGAGACTTTAAAAGACAAAAAAATACCTTTTCTAAGACGTAAACTTGGCATTGTTTTTCAAGATTTTAAACTGTTGAACGAACGAACTGTTCATGGTAATCTTAAATTTGTATTGCAAGCCACAGGTTGGAAAGAACGAGAGAAAATCAATCAAAAAATTGAGGCTGTTTTAACAAAAGTGAACATGGAGGGTAACAAAGATAAATTTCCGTTTGAACTCTCTGGAGGTGAGCAACAGCGTGTCGCCATTGCTAGGGCTTTATTAAACGACCCACAACTCATCCTGGCAGATGAACCAACTGGCAACCTTGACCCACAAACAAGCATGGAAGTAATGGAAGTTTTACAAGATTTGAACAAAAAAGGGAACACCATTTTTATGGCCACACACGATTATGCTTTGATTTTAAAATATCCAAGCAAAACCCTCAGATGTGAGGATAAAAAAGTGTTTGAAGTTGTACAACGAAAAGACAGTTGATGCTTTCTATTTTAATTCCATGTTTTGATTATAACGCTTATCCACTTGTCTGTGAGGTTGAAAAGCAAGCGTTGATTTTAGATCTAAAATTTGAAATTGTTTGTATTGATGATGGTTCATTTTCGCTTAAAAATGAGTTGAACCAAAAGATAAATTCTATTCCTAATGCAAAATTTATCGAATCGAAAAAAAATTTAGGAAGAATTAAAAACAGACTGTTACTTGCCGAAACGTCTCAATTTGATTGGTTAATTTATATTGATGTAGACACCACCCCTCAAAATAAAAACTTCTTAAAAAAATATATTGCCCATATTGGTGAAAATTCTTATGTGTTTGGCGGTCGTCATTTTGACGCATCAAGCAATACCAAGGCAGGTGCTTTGAGACTCAAATTTGCAAAAAATAGAGAAGAGAAAAAAGCAATTGAAAGGACTAAAAACCCTTATAAATTCGTTTGTTCCTCAAATTTTATGGCCCACAAAGCCGCAGTTTTAGAAGCATTAAACCAAATCGACAACAGATCTTATGGAAATGATTATATATTTGGCTCCATTTTAAAAAGTCAATCAATGCCTGTAATTCACATTGATAACCCAGTCATTGTCAATGAATCAGAAGACAACGAAGTGTTCATTGAAAAAACAAAAAATGCCCTGTCAAATCTATTCGAAAATTATAAAAAAAATAAAATAGGCAAACACAGTATTTCTATTCTAAAGGCTTATAAACTCCTTGAATTCTTTTGTTTAATATCCATTTTTTTAAAAATAACGGCTTTCATGAAAGGGAATTTGGAAGACAATCTGAAATCCAAAAACCCAAACCTATTTTTATTTGATTTATTTCGATTGCGCTACCTTTGCGCTGTCTCAGTGAACTGAGTGGTGTTTTTTCTGTCATGAGATACCGCACTCCAAAAAACCCTACTGATTACCCTTAAGGCATTAGTTGTTTAAATCGGGAAATGCCTTTTAAACCCACTTTGTATTTTGCGCAAACCTCCACTAATGATAGCTGGCGTTTATAGACTAGCATCAGCAAGTGTTTTAGTAACTTTATATATGCCAATGCGCCCTCAAACTTATAAAACAATGCCGCTCTTGCGTACAAAATATAATCCTTTGTTACTGCTTGACCAGAACTAAAATCAGGGTGCTTTAAAATTACAGTCGGCTCAAAAGTTATAATTTTTCCCTTATTTAAAGCAGCTCTCAAGAAAATATATTCATCTCCAGTCGGAAATTCTGATCCTAAACCAAAAAGTGTGTCAAAAAACACGTGATTTTGAATGGCCTGCTTTTTGAAACTAATGACTACGGCGTTTGCCGTTGCAAGCGACTTTTTATCATGTAATTTATGTTTTGGATAGTCTCTGAAATCATTGCCATTAAAATCTTTCATTTTAAATGTAATGATATCGGAACCGGGACGGATCCTATGACTGGACATTATTTTTTCCTTAAAATCCTTTTCGTAAACAACATCATCGTCTGCAAATAAACAAACCGTTCCCAAGGCATTTTTTATCGCTATATTTCTACTTTTGGCCAAGCCTTTTTCTGGGGAATTAAAAACTCTAATGTTTTTGTACTCCGAAACCAAATCTACAGAACCAAAGTTTTGATTTACAATTAATAAATTAAAATCTTTGTAATTTTGGTTTTTAAACATTGGAACTAAAAAATCCAATGACGTTTGAGACTGTGTAGAGATTAAAATTTCAAAATCTATGTGCGCGTTTTCCATTAGATTCATCGTTTGTATTTAAATGACTTGTCATAATCAATGGAATCTAAAATAATTCTGGGTCTATCCTTAAAACGATCACTAAAAATACTACGTTGGTAGTCTACTTGATTACATTTTATACCCATTAAATCCGCCAAACCATGAAATAAATCATCGGTCATATATGGCTTATTTACGTCTGCATCAATCTTACGGCCTTTTTTATATTTTTCGGATTGCCACAGTATAAATGGAATTTCATACATGGCTTTGGTCGGGGTGTCTTCATTGTGACCTGCCATGTTCAAATCTGTAAATAACTCTTCACCATGATCGGACAGAAAAAGCATAAAGCTATTTGCATCTTCTGATTTGACACGTTCAATTACAGCATTCAACACAAAATCATTGTATAAAACTGCATTGTCATAATGATTGATTTTTTCATTTGAACTGCTAGACTTGAAATTAGAATTTACATCTTCTTCGAAAATATTGAACGTGGCAGGGTAACGATCCTTGTAGTTATGATGTGTTCCTATTAAATGTAATAGAATAAAAATTTTATTGGATTGGGATTGATTTAAAGCCGCATCTAAATCACTCAAAAGATCGGCGTCCAAGGTTTTACTATTTCCTGCATTCACTGTTGTGATAAACTTGGTATGATCAGATGAGAAAGACAGTTTAGTAATGAGACTTTCATAAGGCCCTATGGGCCGTTGGTTGGACAGCCAAAAAGTTTCAAAACCTGCGGCATTAGCCAATTGAATGATAGATCCATCACCAATGGCCTTTGGATGTTCATAATTGGCCAAAGTTAAAAGTTTTGTAACACAAGCCACAGAGTATGTGTTTGGACTTATAACATCATTATATAATATTAAATCATCCTTTTGAGCGCTTAAAAGTGGGGTCGTTTGACGTGCATAATCGTACACTCCAAGGTGAGATTTTGTAGTAGACTCTCCAAGAACCAATATATAGATTTGTTGCGCGCTTGAGGGTTTAACTACAACAGATTCAAAACTTCCTTTTTTATTCTTTTTGTAAACATCTAACTCTTTGGATTCGTTCTGATACAGAATATAAGATCGAACAAACAAATAAGGAAAATTGTAATCAATAAGCTTTGATAGTCTTAAAAATCCGAGTAAAATTCCTATAAAAATAAAACTATAAATAACCTTATTTCTAGGGATTGTAAATAACGTAGAAGAACTGCTATAAAGTTGCCTTAAACACCAAGCAGAAGCAAACAGTGTTGTCAATGTTAAAGCAATTATTGGAACGGTTGAATAAAATGCTAAAAACTCTGAAGCTTCCTGAGGATTTGAATCAAAAAACACAAAAATTGTTGAGGGACTGAAATAGGTTTTATAAATTAAAAAATAAACTGTTTCTGTATATGTACAAAAGGAAAAAAATAAAAATAAAATGTAATTTGATATCCGCTTAAAAGCTGAATTTTTAAGAAGCGAAACAACCAAAATAATAATAATTCCAAAAAGAACATTTTCTGTAAAATCACAAACTAAGGGCCAATTTAGTTCTGTTGAAATCATAACCGCAATAAAACTTGGTATTAATGCAACGAAATACAAAGAAAAAAGTTTTGTGAAGTGGTTTAATTGCGATGAAGCCAACAATGCCATAAAGTTTTTTATTTACGGAACTTAAAGTAATGAAAAATAGCTACAAAAACCATTATCAAATAACAAAAATATCGCAATAAATTAGCAACAACAACCCCTTCCGTACCATAATCTGAGATGAGTACTTTGGCAAAAATAAAATAGAATACTAAAGAAATTAGCTCTGTCAAAATAAAATAGCCAAAAGCGTTTTTTGATATAAAATAATAAGCCAAAACAACCGCCAAAAACCTAGTAAAGTCGGCTAATAATTGCCATTTAAAAAGCGGGGTCATTGACAAAAATGCATCTGTATATATAATTTCGATGATTTGATTTTTACATAAATAAACCGCAAGCATTCCTACAAAAACCAAAGGCAAAAGTGTCGTATATATTTCCTTAACTTGTTTCTTAAACAGAGCCAGTGAACTAATTTTTGCGTAATTCGGTAAGATATATATTGGAAAAATAAGTACTAAAAATTGCATGTAAATTTTTGAGATTGAAGACATTGCAGTCCAAACCCCTGCTTCATTTTCACTGATACGATCCGAGATTAGTGTTCGGAGTTCAATTTCAATAAAATTTAAAAAAACAGTGCCAACAAAAGACATTAATGTAAATCCTAGAAGGGCCTTCAAAAGTGGGGTTTTGAAAGATAATTTTTTAAAAATAATGTATTCTCTCAGGGTATTCCCAAAAATAAAAATTAGGACAAAAAACTGAACAATGGGGGTGACAGCAATCGCTAAAAGCACGCCTCCAATATTGTAATAATATAAACTAACCAAAAGCAATAATGAGGCTAATGTGTACCAAATAATTTCAATCTTTGCATGTATTTTATAGGCTGAAATTCCACTAATAACACCGTTAAAAATTCGATTCATTGCAATAAAAGGAGTTGCAACTGCCAATACTTTGAATACAATGGCGTAGGCTTCAGTGAAAAACAACCATTGCGAGAGCATGTTGGCACTAAAATACATAACAAGAGAAAGCGTGAGGGTGGCAATAGTCGACAACACAAATACAGTAGAAAATAATTTCTGTAGCCCCTGCTGGTTATTTTTGTATTCGGATACATATTTTACAACCCCATTAAAAACTCCCAGCGAAGAAACACTCATTAAAATATTTGAGATATTTCGAATCTGACCTACCTTGGCAATACCCGCTTGTCCTGTGTAATACGCCAAAAGATTTTGTACCAAGAGCGAAATTATAAGACGTGCACCAACAACCAAAGAATTTAATGAGGTAATTTTTAAAATTAAATTGTTGTTGAGAAAAGAGGGTAGTTTCACGTATTCAAATTGGTCTTATGCTATTCTATAGCATATAAACGCCTGGTATTCAAAATTGTTGCCTATAGTTTACTATTTTTTTTAAAGTATAAATAATAAATATTGATACTAAAAATTGCTGCATTTGAAATGATAATAGGCCAGGCTTTTGAAAGAAGAAACCCATACAAAACAAACAACACACAAGCGACTGAATTGACAAGTCTCAAGGCTCTAAAATGTTTCATGGTAAATGAGGCCAACAATACCCCGGTAGCGATGTAACCAATCCACTCTGTTATGCTGATGTTCAAAAAAATCATTTAAAAGGCTTTATTTCGTTTTCTGTCGACTTCTTTTAAATAAATCTTTCGCAACCTTAGACTATTGGGCGTGACTTCAACATA